>NZ_JAOSIR010000009.1:0-19606 GCF_030586865.1 Candidatus Phytoplasma crotalariae | reverse complement strand
CCTTTTCAGGTAAGCTTAATGCCGTTCAAAAATTAGCTGCGATTTTGAATATATTGAATGGGGGTGGCATAGTTTAATTTCCTTAAAATCCACTTGTTATTCCAAAATCGAGGGAATTGGTTAATTAATTTATGTATTTAAATAATAAATACTATATATAGAAGAAAAGTAAAGTTTTCAAGAAAAAGTTTTGCACTTTACTTCTTAAATTTACAGCATTTTTAATTATTTGAAGAAATGAAATAGCTTTAGAAAGATATAAATATACATCTATAATAATGCTATGAATCCATGAAAATAAAAATAATGAAATTAAGTTAGTAAAAAAACAAATAATTAAATATTTTATTATACGAACCAGAAAAATAAATAAAGATTTAAATAATTGTTTTAAATTGTAATGTTCTGTCATAATAAAATCCTCTTTTGTGTTGAATTTAAATAAAATTTAAAATAATTATTTAATTTCAATAAAAAATAAATTAAAAATAATAAAAATTATGATAATTTTATTATTATTTATTTTTGAAATAATTATATCTAAAGTTTGTAAAAAAATAATCAAAATAGCTTAATAATTAAATTATTTTGATAATAACAAACTAAATTTTTATAAATGTTTTTAATAAATTAATGTAAATTTATTTTTATATACATTTATATTTTTTTAATTTATTAATTTATTTTTTAAAAGAAATGCGAGAAAAAATATGTTTAGTTTTATTTTTATAATAATTTTTTTGATTTGCTGGTATTATTTTATTATGATTTTTCCTATCAAAATAATTGGTATTTTGATTGGTTTTATTTGCGCTATTTTAATATCTTGGTTAATCAATTTATTATTATTATTTTTAAGTTTAGGATATATTAAAAACAAATCTATAAACAATATTTATCATTTAAAAATAGTTCAAAGTTTTTCGAAATTAATTGTTCGTTTTTTTTGTATTAAAGTTTCAGTTTATAATTATCATTTAATCCCTTTAGATAATCGTTTAGTTGTTTATGCCAATCATAAAAGTAATTTTGACCCTTTTATAATAGCTTCTATATTCCCTCGCCCTATTACTTTTACTCCTAAAGATGAACTTTATAATAATTTTTGGTATGGTTGGTTTTTAAGGTTTTGTTTTGATGCTACTCATTGTATTAAAATTAATAGAAATAATAGTAGAGATAATTTAAAATCTCTCGAAAAAGCTAAAGAAATAATTCAACATAAACTAGCTGTGTTAGTTTTTCCAGAAGGAGGTATTATTAATCCTATTTCCGATAATATTCATCACTCTTTAGATGGTTCTTATAAAATTTCTATTCAAAATCAAGCTGATATTTTACCTATAACTTGTAAAGGAATTCATAATATTCGTCGTAAATGTTGGTTTAGAAGAAAAAAAGTAGAAGTATTTATACATCATCATCTTTCTTATTCAGATTATAAAGAAAAAAAAACTTCACAAATTAATCATGAAGTAACTAATACTATCAATTCTTTATTATAATTGTGACATATAATGAATAATTGAAAATGGTTAATTTAATGATTTATAATTTATTATAATCTAAAATTATCGGATATAATTTAATAGCTATGATTATCATGATCATAAATATAAATGTTACAGAAATCAATATATTTAAATTTTCTTTAAAGATACTATTTTTGAATAATTTTTTTAAATGAACGTCGGATATTAATTTAGCTTGAATAAAATTTTCTGGTATATTTATATTTGAATTTTTAAAAAAATTAATACCTATAAAATTACCTTCATTATCAAAACATATAAAATTTATATTTTTGATTTTTTCTTTTAAATTAAATACAGAATCGAATACAAAATTACTATTTTTATTTATTATGCTACTTATTTGACTTTTAAACATTTGAGGATTATGATCATAATTATCTAAATTTGTAAGATAATAAATATCTTCGCCTACTTTAAGATCTGAAGTTTTTTTAAACGGAACTACCGGATAATTTTCTGAAGATTTAAAGGTCATTAAAATAAGGTTATTTTCGTTGGGAAAAATATTATGTATCGTACCCTCTTCCTTTTTATAAATTTCTTGATCTGAGTTGTATATAATGATTTCATTTTTATCTTGCAAAAGTCTTTTATATAAAAAATTATATAAGTTTATTAAAATATTGTCAGATTCTTCTTCATAAGTAGATAAAACATAATATATATATTGATTATCTTTAGTTTTTGCTTTATTAAAGATGATTCCATTGCCGCTTATTTGATTATCTTGGTGCCAAACAATTAAAGAATCCATAATTTTTTGTTTTGTAGTATGAATAGAAGTTTTGGTTAAATCAATAAATTTTAAAGATATAAAAGCACTGTCTTTATTAGATAAATAATGATGATTATCTAAAGAATATTGTAATAAATCAATAATTTTATTATTTTTATTTTTTCTAATTATTTTTAGATTAATTTTTGATTTATTTTTATTGTCAATATCGGCATATAATTCGATATATTCTTTTTGTGGATCTATCAATATTATTTGTTGTTGGTGATAATTATAAACTAATTTAATTTTTAATTTTATTTTTGATTTATTGGGATTATTTTTTAATAAGGGAAATGAAATAGGATTTTTATTAGTTAAATCAGTTAATTCATCTATAGAAAATATAATATTTGGTGTTTCCTGATCTTGATTAATTTCAAGATTGTTAAAATTTTGTTTAAAATTAGTAATTTTTTGCATTAGATAATTTTTATGTTTTTCACTATTTAAAGAAGTTATTGTTTTTATATTGTTAGGATTGTTCTGATGTTGGGAAAAAATTTCTTCTAGTCTTTTTTGAATGTGCAAAATATTAATAGCATGTGAAAAATTATCTGTTGCTATAGGATTATTGATAGTATTACGATTCATACCAATAATTTGTCCTTTTTCATCAAAAACAGGACCTCCGCTATTTCCATGATCTATTTCTATATTAAAAGAAATAATAGCTTCGTTTAATTGGGTGATATCTCCTTTTTTTAATAAATTTCTTTTTATGGATCTTGTTTGTTGTTCGTTTGATTTTGGTAAAAATAAATTTTCTGACTTAAATGCTTCTTGAGAGCCCATACTATAAACTGTTTGTTGAATTTCAGGTTTTATAAATTTATCTGGAAAAGCCATTTTGAGAATTTTTTTAATTTCTTTATATTTTTTATGATTGTTATCTATAAAAGTTAATATACCTATATCATCAAAACCTTCAGAATTATCGATAATAGTAAAAATTTCTGCGTCTTTGTGAGAATTAAAATAAGAATTATAAATTTTAATTTTAGCATTTTCTTTTTCAGCTGGGAATAAAACATGAGTATTAGTAAGTATATAGTATTTATAATTATTAGTGTTGGGAATTTGTTCAATTTTATAAATAAAACCTGAACCTAAAAAATTTGTAAATTCAATTGAAAAAGTTATTTTTGATATATTTTCTATGAAAGTTTCAGGATATGGTGGATTTTTTGGTTCTTTTATAGCATTTTCATCTATATAATTTAATTTAAAGAAAATAAAAAAAGGTCTTGAGAAATCTATATATTTATTATCTAGTTTTTGTATTAAACCGTTAAATTTTCCATTTCTATTTAATTTAATAAATAATTTTATATTTTGTTCTGGATTATTTGTTTCTGATTCGATTTCCAAAGGTATTAAGTATCTTAATTTTTTTTTATTTCTTATTTCAGATGTTTTTGACATTTCGGAATCAGATATATTATCATCTTCATCTGTTGTAATTGCGTAGTAATCATATAAATCATATGAATTGTGTATTGAAGATATATCATCTTCATCTTCGGTATTAAAATTATTTTGAATTAAGTAGTTATAATGTTTATTTACTATTTGACAAAAATTGTAAATACTATTTGAAGGAATAATATAATTTATTTCCATTTTTTGAGATTGTTTAGGGTATGAAATTCCAATAAATTCACCTTCTTCATTGAAAAAAATTTTATTATTTTTACCTTTAATAGAAATAGATAGATCATTTGATTGATTTTGTTCATATTCTTCACTTATAATACCTTCTTGAAAAGGTTTAATATTGTCATTAATATCTAACGTAAAACCATAAACTGTTTCGCCTTTATGAAAATCATATTTTTTGATTTTGGGAAAAATATTATTATTAATTTGTGAGTTGTCAAATATTTTTTTTAATTTATTTTGTATATCTTTAATAATTGTGTATTTATTTTTCTTTTCTTGATTAATAATATCGTCGTTGGAATTTGCATATTTAACTAATATGTTATCGGTAACCGAAATTAATGTTTGTTTATAGTTATAATAATAAAATGCGCAAACTATTAATATTAATAAATGAATTGATATTAGTAAATAATTTTTTTTATTTATACGAAAAATATTCATGTTATTTATTTTTTTGAAATTAAACCTTTTCTTTAACTATCATTAAAATTGTTGGTTAATTATAAATTTATTAGCGAATTTGAAGTAAATATTGTTTTACTCGATTTCATAAGATACATTTATTATTATATAATAAAAATTTTAAGAAATATGTTTTTACATACTTGACATAATTTTTTAAAAATAATAGAATTAATTTAGCAGTCATGATAATTGAGTGCTAAATTATTTTATTTTTGGATGAAATAAATTATTTTCATCGATAAATACTTGACAAGCAGTTATTTAATTAGTTAAAATAATCTTAGCAGTCATGATTAATGAGTGCTAATTTATTAAAATTGTGGTTATATTTCAATTTAATTTTAATAAATAATTTAAAATTATTTTATTTATTTTGGTTTTACATAAAAAATATTTTGATTTTTGTATTAATCCAGAATAATTAAAATATCTTAAATAATATGATATGATGTAAATTTGTTTTTTATTTTTTTAAAATATTATTATTCGAAAAAATTCAAGTAATAAATAAATAATTCGTGATTTAAAATTATTCTTGATTAGTAATTTTAGTTAAGTGTTAATAATTAAATTATCTAAACCATATAATAATAAGAGGTTGGGGATTTTTATTTAAAAGAATAGAAGATAAACTATTAATGGTGATGGTGATGAAAAATTATATTTTTTTCAAGGATTTAAAAATTGATTTCGAATAGAGAGAGATTAATTTTAAAAGCTATTATTGAGCATTATTCGACACATCAACAACCTATTAGTTCTAAATTTTTATCATGTTTATCTTATTTAAAATATTCCAGTGCTACAATTCGTTATGATATGGCTCAACTAGAAAAAAAAGGTTATTTGTGTAAAACTCATATATCTAGCGGCAGAATTCCTTCTTTAAAAGGATATGTTTTTTATTTTAATCATTTGATTACACGTAATCATGATATTTTGCAACAAATTTCGTTATTTGAAAATATTTTTAAAAATAAAAATTTTAATACAGAAACTATTATTAAAGAAGCTTTAACTTTATTAGGAAATGTGACTCGTTATCTTGTGATTTTAGCTTTTCCTAACGCTTTAACTACCCACAAAGTGGCTAAAATTGATGTATTTTTTTTAAGTCCAGAACAAGCTATTTTATTAATAATTACTAATCATGGTCAAGTACGTTATCAAAGTATTTTTTTAGAATCTTGTAATAGTTTTAATTTTAAAAATTTACAGAATATTATTTTTATTATAAATAATATATTATTCAATAAGTATTTGTGTGAATCTATTACAATTTTGCAAGAAAGAAATATTGAAAATAATTTTTGCAATTCACGTTTATTTGATAAATTAATTAATATATTAATAGAAATTTTTTATAGTTTTGACTCAAATAATTCACATATTTATGGTATTAATAATTTAATTAATAATTTTAGCTGGGCGGATAGAAATACCATGAAAGAAATTTTGCACATTTTAGATACTAATAAATTAAACGAAATGTTATTTGATGCTCATAAATATATTTTTAAATTTAATAATCGAATACGTTGGATATCTTGTAATAAATTCGCTATTATCTCTATTCCTTGCGAAATTAAAAAATTTCCTGATCAAAAAATGTTTATTGCGGTTTTAGGACCGATGACTATGGCTTATCCAGAAGTTATTCCTCTTTTAGAATATTTATCTGTAAATTTGTCTCAAACTTTTTACAGTAAAACAAATTTAATTTCTGATAATTGGGAATAATTTCGCAAATAATATTAAGCAGTAAAAATTAAATTTTTAGAATAAGGAGTTTAATTTGAAAATTTATGCATTCTGAAGAACATTCAAAAAAAAATCTTGATAATAAAAAAAAAAATAACAATAAAAATATAAATGAAAATAATTGTTCTTGCCAAGGAGAAAATACCCAATCAAATAAAATTTCTTCTGATGGTTTATCTTCAGATATTCACGCAAACAAAAAAAAAGCTTCTAACTCAAATTGTAGTTGTAGTAATAAAGAAAATAATGAAGATAATATTACAAATTCTGAATCAAAGAAATTTATTTCAAATGAAAAAGATTTACAAATATTACAACAACAAGTAAATTCTTTACAAAAAGAAAATTTTAATCTTAAACGAGATTTACAAGAAGTAAATCAACAAAGAACAAATGATAATTTGAAATATTTAGCTGATTTTGATAATTTTAAAAAACGTATTACTGTTCAAACAAATAGAGAAATCAAATACGCTCTAACAGATTTTATTAAAAATATTTTAGTTCCTTTAGAGCAATTTGAAAAGGTTTTAGAAATGTCTCATGTAGATGAATCTGTTAAATCTTTTTTATTAGGTTTTAAAATGATTCATAAACAAGTGAAAGATATTTTACAAAAGGAGGGCGTCGAGGAAATTAAAGCTTTAGGTGTTAAATTTGATCCGAATTTTCATTATGCTTTAGAAAAAATATCAGATCCAAAACAACCTAACGGTATTAATATTTCAGTTTTACAAAAAGGTTTTTTATATAAAGATTTAGTTATAAAACCAGCTATGGTAAGAGTAAATGAATGGAGTGATAAAAATAATGACTAAAAAAAATACAAATTTAAGTCCAATTATCGGAATAGATTTAGGTACTACAAATTCTTGTGTTGCTTGTATGGAAAATGGACAACCGAAGGTAATTACTAATTCTGAAGGCGATAGAACTACACCTTCTGTTGTAGCTTTTAAAGAAGACGAAATTATTGTCGGTAAAGCCGCAAAACGTCAAATGGTTACTAATTCTGATACTATTCTTTCGATTAAAAGAGAAATGGGTAAAAAAGGTTATTATAAAGAGTATAATGGTAAAAAATATACTCCTCAAGAAATTAGTGCTATTATTTTGCAAAATTTAAAAAAACAAGCTGAAGATTATTTGGGAACAAAAGTAACAGAAGCTGTTATTACTGTCCCTGCTTATTTTAATGATGCTCAAAGACAAGCTACTAAAGATGCTGGTAAAATTGCTGGTTTAGAAGTAAAAAGAATTATAAATGAGCCTACAGCAGCAGCTTTATCTTACGGATTAGATAAAAACACTCAAAAAGAACAAAATATTTTAGTATTCGATTTAGGTGGAGGTACTTTTGATGTTTCTATTTTAAATATTGCAGAAGGTAATTTTCAAGTTTTAGCTACTGCAGGTGATAATTTATTAGGTGGTGATAATTTTGATGATGCTATCGTAGATTTTTTAGTTGAAAATTTTCGCAAAGAAAATGGAATTGATTTAACACAAAATAAAACTGCTTTGCAACGTTTAAGAGAAGCTGCTGAAATGGCTAAAAAAGAATTAAGTAATGTTGTATCTACAGATATATCACTTGCTTTTATTACTGTGTCTGCTAATCAAACACCTTTACATTTGGCATATAACCTAACAAGAGCTAAATTTAATGAAATAACTGAACATTTAGTAGATCGTTGTGTAACTCCTTTAAGACAAGTTTTAAAAGATGCTAAATTGCAAGTATCGCAAATTGATCAAGTTATTTTAGTGGGTGGTTCTACAAGAATTCCAGCTATTCAAGAATTAGTTACTAAAGAATTAGGAAATAAACAGTTGAATAAAAGTGTTAATCCTGATGAAGCTGTCGCTTTAGGAGCGGCTATTCAAGGAGGAATTTTAAGAGGCGATGTTCAAGATATTGTTTTATTAGATGTAACTCCTTTGTCTTTAGGTATTGAAACTTTAGGTGGTATCTTTACTAAATTAATTGAACGTAATACTACTATACCGACATCAAAATCTCAAATTTTTTCTACTGCGGTAGATAATCAATCTTCTGTTGATATTAATGTGTTACAAGGAGAAAGAGCATTAGCCAAACATAATCAATTATTAGGTAGTTTTCAATTAACAGGTATCCCTTCTGCTCCAAAAGGTATTCCTCAAATCGAAGTTACTTTTGATATTGATGTCAATGGTATTGTTTCTGTTTCCGCTAAAGATTTAGGTACTAATCGTAAACATAGTATTACTGTTTCGGGAGGTAGTGGTTTAAGCGAAGAAGAAATTCAAAAAATGATAAAAGATGCTGAAAAAAATGCAGAAACAGATAAACTTCAAAAAGAACGTATTGTGTTACGTAATAATGCAGACAATTTTATTTCCCAAACTCGTCAAACTTTAAAATCTTTGAAAGATTCTATTGAAGAACAAGAAAAGAATGATATTGAAACTAAAATTCAAGATTTAGAACAAGCTTTAAAAGGCGATGATTATGATTCTATTAAAGAAAAATTAAGTATTTTAGAAAAAGCTTCGCAACAAATAGCTGTAAAAGCTTATCAAAAAGCACAACAACAAACCAATAAAGAAAATCAAAATCAAGATACTACTGAAGAAGCTGCTAAGTCAGAAGATAAAGTAGTAGATGCCGAGTTTGAAGATAAAAAATAATATAAACAATTAATAATAAATTTAATAAAGAGCCAAAAAAAGATCTTAATAACTTTTTTTGGTTTATTTATTAAATTTTATCTATTGTATTACAACGAGGAGTTTTATTTTGAAACAAAAAAAAGACTATTACGAAGTTTTAGGATTATCACGTGATGCTAATTTGGATGATATTAAACGAGCTTATCGAAGTCTTGCTAAAAAATATCATCCTGATCGTTGTAAAGAAGCTAATGCTGATGCTAAATTTAAAGAAATACAAGAAGCTTTCGAAGTGTTGAGTGATACCGATAAACGAGCTCAGTATGATCAAATGGGCCATAGTTTTAATAATCAAGGTTTTAATAGTGATTTTCAAGGTTTTCAAAGTGCTAATTTTGATGGATTTGAATTTGAAGATATTTTTTCGAGTTTTTTCAATCGTAGAAAAAGTAATCGCCAAACTTCTAAAGGTGAAGATCATAATATAAAAATAACTATTAGTTTTATGGAAGCTGTTTTAGGTACTCAAAAATCAATTGAATTTTATGTTAAAGAACATTGTGAAAAATGTAATGGTACAGGGGCCAAAACAAAAAATGATATTAGGGTGTGTCACGTTTGTAAAGGATCTGGTTATATTTCTTATACCCAACAAAGTTGGTTTATAAGTGTTTCAAAACAAGTTTGCCCTGAGTGTAATGGTCAAAAAAAAATTATTTTAGATAAATGTGTTTTTTGCCAAGGCATGGGCCTAGTAAAAAGTAAGCATAAAGTGACTTTAAATATACCTGCTGGAGTCGAAAGTGGCATGACATTGAAATCTCCAAATCAAGGACATCAAGGGCCTTTAGGAACACCTAGTGGGGATTTGTATGTGGATATTGAGGTTCAATCTCATAAAATTTTTCAGCGCAAAGGTAATGATATTTTTTCTTCGGTATTAATTAATTTTTACCAAGCAGCTTTAGGTACAATTATTAATGTTGATACTATTCATGGAGATGTTAAATTAAAAGTTCCTGCTGGTACACAAACCGATACTAAATTTAGATTAAAAAATAAAGGTGTTCCTTATGTTAATTCTCCTTCTAGTTTAGGCGATCATTATGTTATTATTAAAATTTATACACCACAAAATTTATCGAATACTCAAAAAAAACTTTTTCAACAATTGGAAGAATTAGATAAATTAAATCAAAAATCAAAAACTAATTCATCTTGGTTTCATTTTTGAATTGCTCAAATATTATTAATAAAATCTAAAATAAAAAAAATTATTCAAAATATATTTGATAATTACAAAAAATAATTATGATTTAATATTTAATGATTATATTTATATCGATATATATTAATATAAATATTTTTAGAAGTTAGATGTTTGGGATTGGGTGCCAAAGAGGCCTAAATTTCGTGCTATCTAACCAATATCCAGAGCTGATAAACTCTGAAAGGAGATGGTCGGTTCGACAAACGAAAGAACGTCAAATTACAGCAGACCATAAAAGCGGGTTGCGACGAAAGCAAATTAGTCAAAAAGACTTCGCCACCAAATAATTCTATGGAGAAGCCTGGAATGGCCTAAGAAGGAAAATTGATGTTAATAGCATAACCTGTCCCGGAAGTTGCTTAAACGGACAGT
This sequence comes from Candidatus Phytoplasma crotalariae, assembly GCF_030586865.1. NCBI lineage: Bacteria > Bacillati > Mycoplasmatota > Mollicutes > Acholeplasmatales > Acholeplasmataceae > Candidatus Phytoplasma > Candidatus Phytoplasma crotalariae. The sequence continues at coordinate 9,108 of NZ_JAOSIR010000009.1, read as the reverse complement.
CCAGAGACTACTATTATACAAATTCCGTATTGAGTAGTTTATCAGATAAAGAAAACCTGGAATCAGCCTCTCAAAGGAGGGTACTTCACCTAAGGAATTAAGGTAGAAATTTAGAGTAACTTGGAGAATCCTAAAACCAAGTAATTAAATTTACTAATCCGGAAATAAAAGCCCGGATGGTCAAGGATAAAGCATCTTCTTAGTAGTCGTAAGGGTAAATCTAAATTTGGAATAGTTTAGCTAATCAGCTTACCAAGAAGAGAGTTAATCACTCTTATAGGGCGAAAGAAGAAAGTAATTTATTACTTATTCAATGGTATCAAGGAAGGGGTTGATACATTATGTCAACAACTGTTTCACTCGAAACTAAACTTTCGCGAACATTGAATAGAATTCAACATCGTTCATCAAACGGTTACTCTCTAAAAAGAGAGCTGCAACAAGGAATGAATAATTTCTATAACACGTTAACAGCATTCAACAGAATCGCTGCTAATAAAGGAGCGGGTACGCCAGGCGTTGACAATGAAACCATTGATGGGATTAATCTATAAAGACTAGAAAGATACCATCAGGAATACGTCAATAATGGTTATAACCCCAAACCAGTTAAAAGAATTCTCATTCCTAGTGATAATAAAGGAACCAGACCCCTGGGGCTACCTACTATCAAGGACAGGCTAATACAAAAATGTCTTGAACAACTCTTAACTCCCTATTTTGAAAATATCTTTTCAGAATGGAGCTTTGGATTTAGAACCAAAAAATCTTGTCACGACGCCATCAAACGCGTCAAACAAAGATTTAAAGGAATTGACTACATCGTCAAAATCGACTTAAAAGGTTACTTTGATACCATCAATCACGAGATTCTCATAAGAACCTTAAATCGGTTCATCAGAAAGAATAAAGTCCTCTCGACCATTAACAAATGGTTGAAAGCTGGCTTCATGAAAGATGGGGTCAAATACGAATCCTTATCCGGTTCTCCTCAAGGAGGGATCATTTCTCCCTTGTTGGCGAATGTATATTTACATTACATCGACCTTAAAATAGATGAACTAATTAAAAAAGGAAAGCCAATTTGGAAGAAGAACCCAGAATATGGGAAAGCATGGTATAAAAACCAACACCATCAACTGGGGATTGATAGTTCTATCAATCTAAATCCAAATCCAAGAGTTGAGTACATCCGCTATGCTGATGATTTTATCATTGGCGTTAAAGGCGAGTATGACAAAGCTGAAGGGATTAAGAATCAAGTAACGCAATGGTTAGAACAAGATTTGAAACTTACCATTAGTAAGGACAAATCAAAAATTGTGAAAGTCAACAAAGGAACTAGGTTTCTATCCTACATGATAAAGGTAAATCCCACCAATAAAACTCGTATAAGGAAATCTACAAAGAATTCCCTAAACGGCAGCATTCAAATCCAAGTTCCCAAAGCAAAAGCCGAAGAATATGGATATGAATACAATTGGTTAAAAAAGGGGAAGGTAAAACACGACGAAACATTAGTAGATAGAGATGAATTAGAAATAATTCGAACTTATCAAACAATCGTTAGAGGAATTGTCCAATACTTCTGCTTAGCTAACAATCTCGGTGTTTTAACCTATCTAAACTATCTAGCTGAATATAGCTGTTTGAAAACACTGGCAAGAAAATGGAAAACATCGATTGCCAGAGTTCGAAAGAAACTTAATATAGGTTCAACTTGGGCCATTCCTTATCTTAATAAAGGGAAAACCCAATACGAACCATGGGTGGTCTACTCTTGGGATAAAATTAAAAAAATGCGTAACTACAAGGGAAACCCTGATACTACCATCAATAGATTTTTATTCCAGAGTCGTACCCATCTAACTGACCGCCTAAAAGCGGAACGTTGTGAGAACTGCAATAAAACAACCCAACTTCAAATTCATCACATTGGGACAGTTCGCAACGCGAACCGCCAGAGTATTATGAATAAAAGTACCAAGGTATTATGTAAAGATTGCCATCGCAAGATAACCAATCAACAAGTACATGATATTAAAAAGAATAAGAACGATAAGAATAAATAGCTAATCAACCGCGAGGGAAATTAGCTCTCGAAAGAGAGTAAATTAGGGAAAGCCGGATGCTTGGAAACTTGCTTGTCCGGTTTGGACGGGGGCTGATTGTAAATAAAACAGCAAATATATATCGTTGGATAAAACGCAATTAATCTATCCGTATTGTTTATTTGTTTTATGAAAGATTAAATTGATAAAAAACCATCATTATATATTTTTGTAATGATGGTTATTTTGTTTATTTATTATTATATTTAATAATTATATATTGGCTTAGATATAATAATTAATGAATAAAATATAGTATTTTTGTTTATCAAAAGAGAAAGAATTTGGAACTTATTTATTATGATTTTAGTTAAATATCCATTATTATCATCGGTTTATAAACCTTATTTTTATTATGCTTTAGAAGAGTATATTTTGAATAATTTTTTAAAATATGATGATGAAATTTATTTTTTTTTCTGGACTATGAAAGGAATAGTGATTGGTCGCAATCAGATTATTGAAAATGAAATTAATTTAGATTTTATCAAAAAAAATAAAATTGAATTTTTTCGTAGACCGAGTGGTGGTGGTTGCGTTTATAATGATTTTAATACACCGATTTTTAGTTTTATTTTTAAAAATACATTTTTAGATTTTAGTTTTAAAAGATATTTAAATTTTATTATTCAAGCATTTAATAATTTAGGAATATCTTTATATTTTGGCGGCCGTAATGATATTTTATTCAAAGGTAAAAAGGTTTCTGGTAATGCTTTTTGGAAAAATAAAAATGGAATTGTTATGCATGGAACTTTACTTTATCAATGTGATATAGATACAATGATACGTTGTATTACTCCAAATAATCAAAAATTAATTTCTAAAGGTATTGATAGTGTACGTTCACGAGTGCTTAATTTGAAAGATTATCTTCCCGATATGACACAAGAAATATTAGTTAATTATTTGGAAAAATTTTTAAAAAAACAAGAATTAATTTTAACTAAAAAAGATTTAGCTGCTATTAATAAATTAGCTATTAAATATAATTCTTTTAAATGGTTATTAAATCATCCTATGTATTCCAAAAATTTGCAATATCGTTTTGAATGGGGCGAAATAAAAGTTTTTTTAGAATTAGAAGATGGTTATATTAGAAAAATGGAATTATGTGGTGATTTTTTTCATATTCAAGAAAATTTAGAAAAATTTTGTAGTTTTTTTGAGAATATTTTATTTAGAAAAGAAGATATTCAAAAAGTTTTGCAAAAGGTTAATATTAATAATTATATTTTGAATGCTTCGAATCAAGATTTTTTATTTTTATTAGAACAAGGTTTAATTAATAATAAATATAAACAATCATAAACAATGAGCCAAACGTTTATCGGAATTTTGTTGCGGAAAATACTTATTAATTTCCAATTTTTTTGTTTATCCTTTTTAATAAAAATGTATAATATAAGAAAGGTATATTTTAAAAGTTAATTATGAAGATTTTTTCGTTAAAAAAAGTAATTATTAGTTCTTTGTTATTAACAATCTCTTTCTTTATTGAATTTGTATTTACTAAATTTTTTTTTCAAGATTGTCACGGATCTTTAATCAAATTAGAGTTATTACCTATAGTTTTAATAGGGTTTTTGTTCGGATTTAAATTTAGTTTATGCGCTAATCTTGTGTATGTCATGATTCATACCTCGTTGGAATGGCCTATTATTAATATGTTTATTTTAAATCAAACAAGATATTTACAATTATTATTTTTAATGTTTTTTTTTATTTTTCCATATATGGCTTATTCTTTATCTGGTTTATTTCACCTCAAAAACTCTCCATATTTAATGAAAAAAAATATTATAAAAAGTTTATTATTAATTTCTTTTATGCAAATTATTTCTTATACATTTTGTATTTATAGTTTTTATTATTATTCTTATGATTCTTTGTTTTTAATATTTGAATCAGATTCTTGGATAATAACTCAGTTAAATCCTTTTTTATCTATATATTGGATTTTGGTTATTTATATTAATATTATGATTTTTTTAACTAATACACTTATCGGATGTATTTTGTTGTTTTTAAAACCTATTATTAATGAAAATACTGAATTTAATTTATAAAATGGATATTTATTTATATCTTTTAGATAAATTTATTAACAATTTGCAAGTAATCTAATCTAGGACGATAACTATAAGGAATTTGCCATAATTCATTAATAAAAATTTGATAATCAATACTTTTGGATGAAGATTTTTGTATAAAATTATTTAAAAAAGATATAGGCAGATAAAAATATTGGTTATAACGTTTAAAATGAATAATTAAAAATGCTATTCCTTTCAATTCGTTTATTTTTTGTAAATAAATTATTTGATGATGAGGAATATTTTTTAAAGGAAATTTTTTTACATTATTAGTTTCTTTAGCATCAAAAGATAAATATTTGCCTTTATAAATTCCTTGATAATCTGGTAAAGATTTTAAACGATAATAAGCTTCTACAATTTTAGTTTTTTGTCTTTGTGCATATTCGACTTTAACTACTTGTATAGGGATTTCATTTTTATGAATAAAAGCGATTTGATTTTCCTGATAAAATTTATTGGTTAAATTTATATCTTGTTCTAATTTTTTTCCTAAATTACTTTTGTTATTATAATTTAAATTTTGATTATTAATTTTAGTTGGATATTTCATATTTTTATTTATCTGACAACTTTCTAAAAAAATAGAAAAAAATTGATATTAATTGTTTTAAAGCTATAATAAATAGTGATTAACCAAATTCAAGTATTTTTAAAAATAATTAACATCATATTAAATTTATTTATTTTTATTTTCCAAATATAATATTTTATATAAACTTTAATTAATAATGATAAAAAAATCAAATTAATCGGTAAACATATTTTTTGAAATTATTTCTTTCAATTAACAATATCACATTATTAATTTTTTAAGGGAGTTCTATTAACAAAATGCAAGAAATCAATTTTTTCGCTTTAGGAGGTATAGGGGAGAATGGGAAAAATTTTTACCTCTTAAAAATCAATTCTTCTTATTTTATTTTAGATGCTGGTTTAAAATATCCTAGTGTATTAGTAAATGGTATTGATGCTATTTTACCGGAATATCATAAATTAGACTCTATTAAAGGACAAATTAAAGGTATTTTTATTACTTCAGCTTTAGAAACTTATTCAGGAGCTTTAGTTTATTTCATAAAAGAATGGTCCATTCCTATTTATACTTCGGATTTTACTATGGAAGTAATTAAATTTAATTTAAAACAAGCAAATATAGATTTATCTTGTTTATCGTTTAATGTGATAAAAGATGATATAAAAATTACTATTGATAATATTAAAATTTTTGTTTTCGGAATATCTCATTTTTTACCAGGTACTTTAGGTTTAGCTTTTGAAACTTCTTCAGGAATGATTATATATATGAGTGCTATGCATATGCAACAATCTAAAAATAATTTTTTTCAAACTAATTTTACCACTTTAGTAGAATTGGCTCGTAAAAAAGTTTTAGCTTTATTATTAGTTTCCCAAGGGGCTTTGAGTTTGGTAAAACCTAAAAGAGAAGAAATTTTAGAACATCATTTGAGTAGTTTTTTTGGCAATATAGAAAACAATGTTATTGTTACTTTTTTAATTCCAGATTTATTAAAAATTCAAATGGTTATCGATTTAGCTGTACAAGCTAATTTAAAGATTATTATTTTAGGTCGTAAAAGTGAAAAAATTATTGATATCGCTTTATCAAAAAAATATTTAAAAATTCCTGAAAATACTTTAATTAATTTAAAAAATTCTAAAGATTATTTGAAATATAATAATGTTGTTGTATTAGTGTTTGGCCGACGTTTTGAAGCTTTTTATCGTTTGCAACGTATGTGTAAAAAAACTGATCGTTTAATGAAATTGCATATAGCCGATAAAATTTTATTATTTTCTGTGGATTTACCTGGCATTGATAAAGTTCAAAATAAAACTATTGATATATTAGCAAGACATGGTTTTCAAGTAGAATTTTTAATTAAAGATCTATTTCAAAACTTATCTTATGATTATCAAGAATATTTAAAATTACTATTATATTTATTAAAACCAAAATTTTTTTTACCTATTGCAGGTGAATATAGGCATCAATATTATGTAAAAAAAATGGTTCAAAATTTTAATTTTTCAGATAATAAAATTTTTTTAATAGAAAATGGTGATATGTGGTTTTATGATGGTTTACATAAACCTTTAATTAAAAAAAATTTTTTAAAAAATTTAGGTGAAATTTTAATTGACGGTACACCAGTTATAGATGGTAATAATTTTATTATTAAAGATAGGGAGTTATTAGCCAATGATGGTATTTTAATTATAGCCTGTAATTTAGATCTACGTTTGCGTAAAGTAATCGGAGATATTGATAATATTAAGTTGGTTAGTAAGGGATTTTTAGATAAAATGAAAATAGAACCTCTAATTAAACAGTTGAAAGAATTATTTTTCAAAATAAGTACACAGTTTATACACATTAATAAACAAATTAAATGGAGTGATTTTAAAAATAGTTTGCGAGAAGAATTATCTAAATTTATTTTTAAAGCTACTAAAAAAAAACCTGTCATCATTCCTGTTTTAATTTCTGCAACTCGGTCAACGTTAAATAAAGATTTAAATTTTAATTCAAATATTTTAATTGAAAGCAAAGGATAATTTTACAAATGGTATCACATATTTTGCAACAACAACCTAAATTTGACATTTTATTTTATGCTTTGGGCGGATTAGGTGAAGTAGGTAAAAATATGTATGTGGTCGAAATTCAGGATAAAATTTTTATTATGGATTCGGGCATGTCTTTTTCTGAAGATTCTTTTTTAGGTATTAATTATATAATTCCTAGTTATGAATATTTAATTAAAAATGAACATAAAATTCAATGTCTTTTAATTACTCACGGTCATGAGGATCATATTGGTAGCATTCCTTTTTTATTACGTAAAGTCCAAATACCCAAGATTTTGGTTACTGGTATTGCTTATGATTTAATTGAATTTAAATTAACAGAACATAAATTGCAAAAATATATGCATATTTTAGAAAAATATGAAGAAGAATCTGAATTGTGTTTTGGAAAGGTTACAATTTCTTTTGTACGTCTGAATCATTCAATACCTGATACTTTTGGTATTGTTTTTGAATATAATAAAAATATTATTTTTTATACTGGTGATTTTAAAATTGATCATACTCCTGAAGGTCCTTTAGCGAATTATGCTAAATTAGCTGATTTAGGTAAAAAAGGAGTTTTATGTTTGTTATCGGACTCTACTAATGCTCAACAAAAAGGTTTTATAGAATCAGAAAATAAAATCGGAGATACTATTAACAATTTATTTTATCAAATTAAAGGTAGAATTATTATTGTTACTTTTGCGTCTAATTATTATCGTATTAGACAAATTATTCAAGCTAGTGTTTTAACTAAAAGAAAAGTAGCTGTCTTTGGCCGAAGTATGGAAAAAGCAATCGAAGTTGGGGCTAAAAATGGTTATTTAAAAGTGCCAAAAGAATTTTTAGCTAATAGCAACAATATTAATGCTAATGATGAAGATATTACTTTATTATGTACTGGTTCTCAAGGGGAACCTTTAGCTGCTTTGAGTCGTATGGCGAATGGTACTCATCGGCAAATTAAATTAAATAATAAAGATACAGTAATTTTTTCATCTTCTCCTATTCCAGGAAATCAAGATAGCGTGAATAAAATTTTAGATTTATTGTATAAAATGGAAGTTAATGTAATTTTGCATGGGTTTTTAGTAGATACTCATGCTTCTGGACATGCTAGTCAAAATGATTTAAAATTAATGTTAAATTTAATTAAACCACGTTTTTTAGTTCCGGTTCATGGTGAATATGTTATGTTAACGGCTCATAAAAAGTTAGCTATTGAATGTGGTATACCTTCTGAGAATGTTTTTATTTTAGATAATGGTGATGTATTAGGTTTAAGTTCCGAAAAAGCTCAATTAATCGGAAAAATTCCTCACGATGATATTTATATTGATGATTCTGGTTCAGAAAATTTGAGCAATTCTATCATTAAGGAAAGAAAAATTTTAAACGAAGAAGGATTGTTATCTATTATTGTTAGCATGGATTGGAAGAATAAAAAAATTATTAATCATCCGATGGTTGTATCTCGAGGATTTATTTATATGAAAGGTAGTGGTGATTTTATTCAAAAAATATCTAATGATATTAAAAATATGATTCAAAAATTATTATCTTCTGAAACAGTTAATGAAAATTATTTAATAAAAGCTATTATTAATTTTATCACTCCTCGTATTTATGAAGCTACTTTACGTAATCCTTTAATTTTGCCTATTATTGTATCTATTTAAAATTTTTTAGTTCAGAAAGGTTTTTGATTTTTATGAATTTCGCTAAACTACTTAATAATAATTTATATAACAATTATTCTATTAATGATTTAATTTGTATAGTAAATGTAAGATTTAATAAAGATAAAAACTTGAAAATTTCTAAAGAATGGTATACTGTGGGTCCGAAAATACTTATCCATTCTGAGATGAAATTTTTTTCAGAATTAATTTTATTTTTTGAACATATTGATAATGATAATCCAGAATTTTTTTTACAACCAGGTCAAAAAATAAAAATTATAACTGGAAAATTATTTCTTAATAAAATTATATTAAAAGAAAAAGGTATTTTGTTAATTGAAAAATTTATTCACGTAAGTGAATAGCAAATCAGAATTATATCTAAATAATTTAAATTGGTTTGTAAAAAATTTTATAAAGGAGATCTTTTAATGCCGGAACTACCAGAAGTAGAAGTTATTGTAAGAGCTTTAAACAAACAAATTATAAATCGCTAGGGCGCAAAAGATGCTCATAATTCTGCTATTTAACGCATAGCCTAGAGTGATAATCTCTCTAGAGGTCACGTAAACACCACAAGGTGGGCTTGATCAACTAGTTCGAAAGAAGAGTTGATAACAG
>NZ_JAOSIR010000008.1:0-21022 GCF_030586865.1 Candidatus Phytoplasma crotalariae | reverse complement strand
TTAAGTCTCCGATTACTAAAAAACGCTTTATTATCGGAGACTTAAAACTTAATGGGGGGGAGTTATTAAGTAGTTCTCTTAAGAAGAAGGTTAACGACCTTGAAGTGAATATTCAAAAAATAAATTTAAAATTTATAATTCAATGAAAAATTAATTTTTTAATATATAATAGGTATTTATCATTATAATAAAAAATAGGATTGAAATAAAATAGTAAATAAAATAATTTAATTTATTAAAATTACAAAAATATCAAATATTAGAGCTTATTTTTTTTAACTTTTTTTAAAGGCTAAAATAAAAGGTATTAAAATATTTTTAAGATCTTAATTTTATGAAGTTTTTTAATTTTTTAAATTTAAAAAAGAAAATAGGAGTTTTTTGGATTAAATATATGTTATTAATTGATACTCATACACATTTAAATTTAAATGATTATGAAAAAGATTTAAACGAAGTTATAGATAAAGCCAATGATAATGGGATTAAATATTTTATTGTTCCAGGATTAAACGCTCAAACTAATGCAAAAGCTTTTCAGTTGGCTTTAGAATACGAATGTATTAAAATTGCAGTGGGTATACATCCATGCTATTGGCAAAATGAAGATCCTATTACCATTCAACAATATTTGAGATTGCCACAAGTTGTAGCAGTAGGAGAAATCGGTATTGATTTATATAGAGATAAAACTTCTTTACATATTCAAAAAAAAAATTTACAAATTCAATTAGATTTAGCTCTTAAATATAATTTACCTGTTATTTTGCATGCTCGAGAAGCTTTTGAAGAAGTTTATCAAGTTTTATTGCCTTATCGAAATAAACTTAAAGGAGTTTTTCATTGTTTAGTAAATAATTTAGAAGAGGCTCAAAAGGCTGTCGAATTAGGATTTTATATAGGTATTGGCGGTATTGTTACTTATAATAATGTTTTAGTAGCTCAAGAAGTAGCTTGTAAAATACCTTTAGATAAAATATTATTAGAAACTGATTCTCCTTTTTTAACACCTTTTCCTTTGGAAAAAACAAAACGTAATGAACCTGCTTATTTAAGTATTATTGCTGAAAAGATTGCTTATTTACGACAAATAAGTTTATCCGATGTTATTAAGCAAACTACTAAGAATGCTAAAAATCTTTTTTTAATTGATAAATTATAATTTTAAATTCGATATAATTTTTTCATTCAAATTTAATTTAGAGAAAGAGAAGGATAATGAATTTATATGTTAGATGATTCTAGTAAATTAATAGATATTAAACAAGAGTCTATATCTTGGCATGAACATAGAAATAATTATATTAATGCTTCTGAGGTAGCGGCTATTATGGGTTTAAATCCTTTCGAAAGTGTTAAGTTATTATTTAAAAGGAAATTATTTAAAGAGAAAATAGAAGTTAATGAAGCTATGCTTCGTGGACGTCGTTTGGAACCTGAAGCTAGATTTTTTTTTAATTCAGTTTTTCAAATGGATTTTGTTCCGGCTGTCTTTGTGAAAAAATTCATGTCTGCTTCTTTAGATGGTTGGAATTCAGATTCCCGAAGTATTTTAGAAATTAAATGTCCTATTTCCTGTGATACTTCTTCTTGGAAAGATTTTTTTTTGAATGATAAAATACCCAAATTTTATTATGCACAAATTCAAGCTCAACTTTATTGTTCTAATGCTGATAAAGCTTTTTTTTTAGTTTATTATACTTATCAACATTCTAAAGTACAGGAAGTGTATAGAGATTCAGAATTTATTGATAAAATGTATACTAAATGTTTTAATTTTTATAAATTATTTACCGAAGCTAAGCAAATTTTACAACAATTAGGTGATCTAAAAAAAGTGAAGGAATTTATTTAAAAGTTATAAAAAATTAAAAATATAATTTTATTATTTTAATTATAATTTTTAGATTATTTTTTTAATTTATTTATATTTAGTAATAAAAAATTTATTATTTTTCGGCAAATTTATTTTTAGTTTTATTATGAGACAAAATATAATGATTAAAAAACTTAATAATAATAAATATTTATCTTGTGGTCTGGGATATGCATAAATTTCATTCCAAGCATCATTAATTTGTTTTTTGGTTTGAACATTATATTTATATATATTGTCTTTGCTATTGATATTTATTTTTAAGATATCATTGTTTTCATTAATATTTTTGTAGGGAGAGTCATATCCCACAAATAAAGCGTTTTGTTTAAGATTACTATTTTTTAATAAAAAATTGATAAAATCATAAGCTCCAATTGTATTACTTCCTTTAGGTAATACTAAGCTATCTACCCAAATATTTGTTTGATAAATATTATTTTCTTGATCATTAAAATCATAGTATTCAAGATTAGGATTTTGTTGCATTAGATATCTAGCATCACCAGAATAAGTAACAGCTATGTCATAACGTTCTTGATTAACTATACGCATATTATCTAAAATCTGATCTGTAACAAAAAATAAATTTTTATTTTTTTGCTTTAAAGTTAGTAACCATTCTTTAGCTTTAATAATCTCTGTTGTATTAGCTTGGCTGATGTTACCTTGGGTCGCTTTTAATCCTATAAATATGCCTTCAAAAGGATTATTATATAGCGCTACTTTATAATTATTATTTTGTAATATTTGGGTCCAATTTTTACTTATTTGTTCGCGACTTATTTTATTTTTGTTGTATAAAAAACCTAATTTTCCCCAAAAATATGGGATAATATATTCTTTTATATTTTGGGGCAATTTATCTTTTTGAATTTTTTTAAAATTGTGAGTTAATTCGGGATAATTTGTTAATTTATCTTTATCTATTTTATGAAGATAATTATCTTTTAATTGTTCTATAGCGTATTCGCTTAAAATAGCAATATCATAGATATCCCCTGTTTTTATTTTATTTATAGCTATTTCATTTGATGAAAAAAAATTTTGTTTAATAATAAAATTTTTTGATTGCTTGTTATAATCGGAAATAATTTTAGGATCAATATATTCCCCCCAATTAAATAATATTATACTTTGTTTAGCAGAATTTTGAGATATAATTCTATATAAGTTGGCAATAAAAATTATTGATAGAAACAATATTATACTTATTATTTTTTTTCTAGTATTCATATTGATTTTTTTTCACAAAATAACAATGAAACATTATTTTTATTAAAATAAATAAAATTAGTAATGAGGATAAAGCGTTAATAGTAGGATTAATAGTGCCTTTTAAACTATATATATAAGCTGAGATATTTTGAAAGTCAGAACCTCCTGCAAAATAAGAAATAATAAAATCATCAAAAGATAAAGCAAAAGCTATACTAGCTCCTGCTATGATAGAATTTTTTAATTGAGGTAAAATAATTTTAATTAAAGTTTGATTTGGCGTGGCACCTAAATCATAAGCCGCTTCTATAGTATCTAAATCTAAATTGCAACATTTACTATAAATGGTAATTAAAACATAAGGTACGCTAAAAGATATATGCGATAATAACATACGCCAAAAGCCGTTGTTTAATCTCATAAAACTAAATAAAATAAACAAAGATAAAGCATTTATTATTTCGGGTATAATGATAGGGAATTGATTTATAGATAAAATAATTTTTTGCCATTTTTTGTTATAATTCATTAAAGAAATAGCTGCTAAAGTTCCGATTACAGTTGATATAATAGTGGATAGAAAGGCTATTTCTAAAGTTACTATTATAGCTTTTTTTACTGATTCATCTTGTATTATTTTGTGATACCATTTAAAACCAAATTTGTTGAAATGTATTAATGAAGCTATTCTGCCTTCATTTTCGTTAAAAGAAAAAATTATTAAAGAGATAATAGGGAGATAAATAAAAATTAACATAGTTGTTAAATATATGTATAACAAATTTTTTTTGACATTTATTTTCATAATTATTATTTCCCTTCTTTAGCATATTTGTAGTATTGATTTTTAGGACAAAGTTTTAAGATTATTAACATCAGAATTGTTAAGTTAATAGCTATAACACAAGCGCTTTTAGTTTCATCATTTAAAAATATTTTATTTTCTATTAATTCGCTTATTACCATGACATTTGTAGGTCCTAAATATTTCGGAACAATAATATTAGTGACTATTTGTAATAAAATTAAAATGGTTCCTTCAATAATACCAGGCAATGATAAAGGAAATATAATTTTTTTAAATACTTGTTGTTCATTAGCTCCTAGATCTTGAGCAGCTTCAATCAAACTTTTGTCTATTTTAGAAATATTTAGATAAATAGATAAAAACATATAAGGTAAAAAAAGATATAAAAAACCAATAAACATAGCTATATTAGTTTCTAGTATATTAATGTTTAAGAATTTTTCTGTTAAAGATAAAATTTGCACTAAAGCTTGTGTCTTTAAAATCATATTAATCCAAATAGTACCATTAATTAATAAAATGATTATTGGTTGGATTAAAGGATTTAATTTTGAAACACCATATGCTAATGGGTAAGTAATAATAATGACCAAAAAAGTAGCTATAACGGAAATAGAAATAGATCTTATAATAATATAAATAAAATTTAAATTAGTATAAAAATTATAATAGTATTTAGTGGTAAAAACCATTTTAATAATTTTGGTATCATCATATTCTTGAATTGAATCAAAACAAATTATTAATATTGGCATTATAATTAATAAAATTATAATAATTAAATATGGTAAAGCTAACCATTTATAAAATTTATTGGATTTATTTTTAATAATATTTTTCATGTTTAATTTTACCATGTTTCCATAATATGAATGTCTTCGGGATTAAAAGATATTCCTATTTGGGTATTTTTTTCAATAAAATCTGTTGTATGAATTAAATAATGTCTATATTTAGTTTTGATAATGACTTCCCAATAAACTCCTTTAAAGGATATAGAATGGACTATTCCTGTAATTAAACCATCTTTATAATTTACAATATCTATATCTTCCGGCCTTATAACTATATCAACAGGTTGATTTTTTCGAAAACCATAATCTATACAACGAAATTCTTTATTATCAAATAAAACTACAAAATCATCTTTCATAATTCCAGAAATTAGATTTGATTCTCCAATAAATTGGGCTATAAATTTGTTGGCAGGTTCATTATAAATATCCTCAGGATTGCCTATTTGTTGAATAGCTCCTTGTTTGATAACTACTATTTTATCACTCATAGTTAAAGCTTCGGATTGATCGTGTGTTACTACTATAAAAGTAATACCGAAAATTTTTTGCATTTCTTTTAATTCGTATTGCATTTCTTGTCTTGATTTTAGGTCTAATGCTGCTAAAGGTTCATCAAATAAAGCTACTTCAGGTTCATTAATTAAAGCTCGAGCAATAGCTACTCGTTGTTGTTGTCCTCCGGATAGTTGGTAAATATTTCTGTTTTCAAATCCTTGTAAGCCCACTAATTTCAAATAATGTAAAACTTTGTTTTTGATAAATTCTTCTTTTGTTATTGAACATAATAATTTTTGATTAAATTGACTTAATAATAGTTGCTGTTGTTTTTTTATAAGTTCTATTTCTTCTTTTAAATCTAGTTTTAATTTTTTGAGGTCAGGATGTTTTTTATAAAATGGCAACAATGAAAATAAATAATTTTGGTTTAAATTATTTTGAATTATTTTTATTTTTTGTTTATATTTTTGTTTAATGGAATTAATTTTTTGTTTTGTGGTATTGTTGACATTTTTTATTTTTTGTTTCGTTGTGTAATTTAAATCTTTTACTCTTAAGCCAAAAGCTATATTTTCTAAAACATTTAAATGAGGAAAAAGTGAATAATTTTGAAAAACTGTGTTTATTAATCTTTTGTGAGGTGGTACATTTAAAATACTTTTATTTTTGAACAAAATATCACCACTACTGCAAGTATCAAAACCTCCTATAATTTTTAAAATAGTGGTTTTACCACATCCTGAAGGTCCTAAGATAGTTACAAATTCATTTGTTTTAATTTTTAAATTAATATCTTTTAAAATTATTTGATTATTTATAACCTTAGTAATATTTTTTAGTTCTATTAAATCGGTCATATATATTTTGATTGTACCTCCCTCTCTTTTGACTCTAATAAAAATTAATTATTTGATAAGTTTTTCTAAAAATATTTTAATTATTTATTTGCTAAAATAGCTAAAAAAGCTTGTTGAGGTAATTTAACTTTTCCTAGAGCTCTCATTTTCTTTTTTCCAGCTTTTTGTTTTTCTAATAACTTTTTTTTCCTTGTATGATCTCCGCCATAACATTTATCTGTAACATTTTTTCTTAAAGCTTTTATATTTTCTCTAGTTATAATTTTTTTGCCAAGAGCTGCTTGAATTGTAATTTCAAACATTTGTTTCGGTATTAATTCTTTTAATTTATTGCAAATTAGTTTGCCTTTAGTATAAGCGAAATCTTCATGAACTACTAAAGATAACGCATCAACTATTTCAGAATTTAATAAAATATCCATTTTTTTTAATTTACTTGGATAGTAATTTTCCATTTGATAATCAAAAGCAGCATATCCTTGGGTTGCAGATTTTAATTGATCGAAATAATCGTAAATAATTTCTCCAAAAGGTAATAAATATGTTAATATTGTATTTTGATTTTCTAAATATTTGATATTTTGTAAAATTCCTCTTTTATTTTGTGTTAATTTCATTACTGAACCTATGTATTTTTCGGGACATGTTATAAAAGCTTTTATAAAAGGTTCTTCTATTTTTTCAATAGCTTGATTTTGAGGCCATTTTTGTAGGTTATCTATAATAATTTTTTGGTTTTGTTTGGTATAAACATGGAAAATAACTGAAGGAGCAGTGATAATAACTTCTATTTTAAATTCGCGAGTAATTCTTTCTTTAATAATATCCATATGTAATAAACCTAAGCAACCAATACGAAACCCCATGCCTAAAATATTAGAATTAGATTTTTCGTAAATTAAGGATGAGTCATTTAATTTTAATTTTTGTAATGCTTCTTGAAGATTAATGTATTGTTTGCTTTCAGCAGGATAAAAACCGCAAAAAACTACAGGATTAATTACTTTATATCCTGGCAATGCATGAATTTGAAGATTTTTGTTTAAAGTAATAGTATCACCGATTTTTACATCGTCAATATTTTTAATAAAAGCAGTTAAGTAACCTACATCTCCTGTAGTTAAAAAGGGTTGTATAACAGGATTAGGTTGAAAGGTGCCTACTTCCATAACATCATAAACAGCTTTACTTTTAATAAAACGTATACGATCTCCTTTTTTAAGGGTTCCATTTATAATTCTGATATGAGGTATTACTCCTTTATAATTATTAAATTTTGAATCAAAAATTAAAGCTTGTAAAGGTAATTGGGGATCTCCTTTGGGACAGGGAATATTTTTTATAATTTGTTCCAAAACATCTTGAATTCCCGCACCCGTTTTTCCGCTTGCTAATATAATGGAATTGATATCGATTTTTAGAAGATTTTTAATTTCTTGTTGAATTTTAGGTATATTAGCATTTGGTGCATCTATTTTATTTATGACAGGTATAATTATAAGTTTATTTTCTAAAGCTAATTTTAGATTTGATATGGTTTGAGATTGTATTCCTTGAGTAGCATCTACTACTAATAATGCTCCTTCACATGCTGCTAAGGAACGTGAAACTTCATATCTAAAATCGCTGTGACCTGGTGTGTCAATTAAATGCATAATATATTCTTTTTTTTGTAAACTATGATATTTTATTTGAATAGCATTTAACTTAATGGTTATTCCTCTTTCTTGTTCTAAAGCCATAGAATCTAAAAATTGAGGTTTCATTTCGTGTTTTAGAACAGTATTGGTTATTTCTAAAATTCTATCAGCTAAAGTAGATTTGCCATGATCTATATGTGCAATAATAGAAAAATTTCTTATTTGTTTCTGTCTTTGTTTGATTTTATCAAAATCCATTTTTTTTATACAATCGACTTTCCTTATCATTTATATAATCATTAAAATTTTGTTAAAGTATTAGTGTCTAAATTATGTATTTATTATTATATAATAAAAATATTTTATGTAGATAAATAGGATTTCAAATAGTTTTATTAATTTATTTTAATTTGTATTGTTTTTATTTTGCTTTACTAAGAATAGATAATTAAGATATCTGCTTTTAGTAATCAAACCTTTTTGATAATTTTCTATTATTTTACATTTTTTTTCTTCAATATGTAAACAATTATTTCCGAAAAAACATTGTTCAGATATAGAATTGAAATCTGGATAGAAATTTTTAATTTCATTAGTTTTTAAATTAGAGAGTGTTAACTTGGAAAAGCCAGGCGTATCAGCTAAATAACCTTGATGACACATATATAATTGTGAGCTTGTCGTTGTATGTTTACCTTTAAACGAATGAATAGAAATCGGTTGAGTTTTTACTTTAAGAGAAGTTAAATTATTAAATAGAGTTGATTTACCTACACCAGTTTGTCCTGCCATAATAGTTATTTTATTTTTTAATTGTTCAATTATATAATTTATATTATTTTTTTGTTTAGCGTTAATATATATTACAGAATACCATTTTTCGTAATATGAAAGTTGATTTTTTATATATTGGAATTGTTCTTGATCTATTAAATCTCTTTTAGTGAAAATCAATATTATTTGAATGTTTAATCTTTGTAGAATTATTAAAAATTTATCTAATAACTTAAAATCTATTTTAGGTTCTGTAAGAGAAAATATTAATAGCACTTGATCAATATTTACTATATGAGGTCTTTCTAATTCATTTTTACGAGTTTGTATATTTATAATAAAAAAATTATTATATTTAAATTCATATTCTACTATATCTCCTATTTTGATAGGACAATGGTATAGCGATTTAGTTGTTATATTTTTTTGATTAAAATCTTTTATTTTACCTTTAGGTTGAGCAATTATGGTTTTTTTTTGTGATAAATCGATAATAACATATTTATTGATTAAATTTTTAACAACAATTCCTTTATACAATATAAGCTCCTTTTATGATGATATATAGTATTTTTTTATCTTATTTTTGCTTGAAATTTATTTTTTAAATTATTTTCTATTTGATGGATAATTTGTTCTATTGTAATTTTATTTAAGTCATTATTGATATTTTCAAATGTTAAACGAAAAGATAAAGAGTAATATTCTTGATTTGTATTTGGGGTATTAGATTTTGGTATATATACATCTAACAATTCACATTTTTTTAAAATTTTTTGAAAATCTTTTGTTAAGATTTTTAATATTTGTTTAAAATTAAATTTTTTACTTATCCAAAAGCTTAAATCTCGAGTTATATAAGGTAATTTATTAATTTTATTAACAATTATATTATTATTAAAAGATTGTTTTAAAATTAGATCTAGATTCATTTCAGCTATAAAACTTTGGCTTAAATTATTTATTAAAGTTAATTTTGGATGTATTTCCCCTATAAAACCAATATTTTTTTTATTCATTTGAATATTGGCTTGTGCTCCTGGATGTAAATTCAAATATTTTTTGGTCACTGAGAACGATAAATTAATATTTAAAAAATGAGCTATTTTTTCTAAAACTCCTTTTAAAATAAAGAAAGAACTTTCTATATTTTGTTTTAACCAGTAATTTTTTATTAAATAACCGCTCATACCTAAAGATAAATGTAAAATCTCTTGGTTTTTGTAAAATACATGTGATATTTCAAAAAAAGCATTATCTATATTTTTATTTTTATGATTAAATTCTAAAACTTCTAACATACTTCCGCTTAAAGCTTGTCTAAGAATTTTTCTTTCTTCATTAATAGGATTTATAACTGATAAATAATTTTGATTTTGATGGAATAAGTTAAAAATGTTTTGATTAATAAGTTTGTATGTTTTGATTTCATAAAATCCTAAGTTAGCTAAAAATTTTTTTAATTTAATTAAATTTTTTGCACATGTGTTATGTTCTGTAAAATAATTGATAGTGGATTGTTTGGTTTTATTATTAAAACCTTTTAATCTAACTAAATCTGCTATTATGTCTTCAGGAGTTCTAATATCATAACGTCTTTCAGGAGCTTGTGCCATAAAATAATTTTGAGAGGGTTTAGATATAAAATCTACTTTATAATTTAATTTATTTAATATATTGATAATTTTATTAGAAGATAATTTTAAACCTATTTTTTTATTAATTTCTTTTAATGAAATTCTTATTTTCGGATTATTATGTTGTTTTATTTTTTGAGATGAAATTTTTTTATATACTTTTCCATAAGTTAATCTTTGTATTAAATATGTAGCTTGGTTTAAGGCTTTTTGAATCAAATTTTGATCAATTCCTTTGGTTAATAATAAAGTTTGAGGATTATTTATTTGATGATATTTAGCTATTTTTGAGATGATTTCTATGTTCCAATAACTACTTGTAATAATAATGTTTTGAGTTTTATTTGTAATTTCATAATCTGGATTGTTTAAAATATTACTCAAAGAGATAACGTTATTATTATTAGTAATTACTATGTCTTGTTGATGTCTTAAAAAATATGTTTTGTTTAGATGGCAAATTTTTTCGTTGGGTTTAGCATTTCTTATTTCGATTTGTTCGTTGGTTAATTTTTCGGCATCAAAAACGTTTAACGGTATTCCGTATTCTATCATTATTAAATTAATAATATCAATAATGTTATTAATAGGTTCTATTTGGTTTGTTATTAATAAATTACGTAACCATAAAGGGCTAGGTTTTACTATCAAATTTGTTATATATCTTAAACTATATTCATAACAATTATCGTTTTTAATATGGATAATGAAAGGATTTATTTTATCTAATTCGTGAAGGTTATCGTTGAGATTTTGAAAATGAATTAATTGTGGGTTAGATGAGTCTAATACAGCATTGAGATCTTTAGCAAATCCTATATGCGATAAAAGATCTACTCTATTAGGAGTTAATGCTAAGGTGATAACTGAACCTTTTAAATTTAAATATGTTAAAGCGCATTTTCCTACAGGAGCTTGTTCATCTAAATATAATATTTCAGTTTTTTCTGATTCTATTAAATGTTTATGAGATAATTGTAAATCTTTAGCTGAAATTATTTTTTTGTTGTAAATGTTTTTATCATAAATATCTGGATTTTGGTTGTTATCAAAGTTAGCAATAATATTTTGTGATTTTGACTCTATTAAAACAATAATTTTTTGATTTATTAAAAGATTATCAAAATTAATAATTTGATTTTTATCAATAAATATTATATTTTTGCCAATATCTATTGTAATTATTTGGTTTATAATTTTAATAATTTTTCCAATAATATATTGTTGGTTATTTTTGATTGTTAATTGAGGATGAATTCTTTCTATTTTTTCTACTTCTGTTATATGATTATTAATTAGAAATTTTAAGTTTTTAGGAATAGGTTGGGATAAATATTTTTTTAAAATGTTTTCGTTGATAATCATGATATTTTCTCTTTTTTTAATTATTTTTATATATAAATCTTGAATAAAAGATCTTATTATATATCAATTTAATAATGAAAATTGTTTTAAAAATCTTAAATCATTATTATAAAAATCTCGAATATCTTCTATTTTATATTTTAACATAGCTATACGTTCAATACCCATGCCGAAAGCAAATCCTTGGTATTTATTAGGATCAAAACCACCTTGTTTTAATATATTTGGATGTATTAATCCTGCTCCCATAATTTCAAGGTATATTTCTTCTTTATTTTTTTTTGTCAGGATTAAATCTACTTCTAAACTTGGATTGGTAAAAGGGAAATAAGATGGTCGAAAAAATATTTTTTGTTTTTTTCCGAAAATATGTTTTATTAATGAGGTAATAGTAGTTTTTAAATTTTCCAAATTAGCTGTGTAATCTATTACAAAACCATCTAATTGAGTGAATTGATGACTATGAGTTGCATCATCTTTATCTCTACGATAAACATTTCCTGATGAAATTATTTTTAAAGGTTTATTAGGGTATTTTAACATAGCTTTAATTTGCATTGAAGATACATGAGTTCTTAAAAGTTTTTCTTGTGTTTGATCTAAATAAAAAGAATCTTGCATATCTCTAGCTGGATGATTTTTACTTATATTCATAAGTTCAAAGTTATATAAATCTGTTTCGATTTCTTGGTTTTCATAAATGTTATAACCCATTTTTAAAAAAAAATTTTCTAATTCTTCAATTATTGTTGTTATAGGGTGTAAGCTTCCTGTTGGAAACAAAAAACCGGGCAAAGTAATATCAATTTGTTCTTTTTTGATTTGTTTTTGCAATTGTTTGTTTTCGATTTTTATTTTATTATTTTGATAAACAAAGATAGAATTTTTTTTTAATTCATTTATTTTTTGGCCTAATTCTTTTTTTGTTTTTAAATCGCATTTTTTAATATATTTAAATATTTCTGCAAAATATTTATTAAAGCGATTATATTGGATATCTAATTGATATAAAGAATTTATTTTGTTTAATTCTTGAATTTTGAATTTAATTTCTTGTTTTAATTTGAATATTTTGTTTTGTAAATGTTCATTTTTATTATTCATTTTATTAATTTTAATTTCCCTCTTATGCGATAAATATTGAATATTTAATGGATTTAATTTGAATTTTAAATAAACATTAAATTAAAATTAAATTTTTTTTAATTTTAATACTTTTTATTTTAAAATTTTAATTTTCATTATGTGATATTATAATATTATCATAATTACAAATTTAAAGAGTTAATTTTATTATTTTAAGCTTAATATAAGAAATAAATTTTTTTATAATTAAAATTATTTTAGTTTAGGACTAAAAATGTAAATATATATAAATAAGGATATGAAATTAACTTCCAAAATATTAATATTTTGAGATTAATTAGGATTTTATGAATATAATTAAAAAAGCTATTTTCATTAAAAGTATTACTAATTTAAAATATCGCCCTCTTCTTAATTTTCCTGAATTTTTATTAATAGGACGTAGTAATGTGGGTAAAAGTTCTTTAATAAATGCTTTAACTAATCATAAAAAATTAGCTTTATTTTCTAAAATTCCAGGTAAAACAATTACTTTAAATTATTTTTTAATCAATAATTCTTTTTATTTGATAGATTCTCCTGGTTATGGCTTTTCTAAAAGGAATAAAGCGGAACGTACGAAACAAATGTTAATGCTTAATCATTTTATTACTTATAATAATCAACTTAAAATGATTTTTCAGATAATTGATTTTAATATTGGTCCTACTTTATTAGATTTGCAAATGTGTAAAAATTTTGTTAAATATAAAATTCCTATTGTAATTATTTTAAATAAAAAGGATAAAGTGAAAAAAAATCACTTATTATCTCGTATCAAGTTTGTTAGACAATGCTTTAATAATAATTTTTTTAATATTAAAGATTTTTATTTATGTTCTTGTCGAGATAAATATGGAATTTCAGAAATTATTAGTTTTATGATTAAAAATTTGCATGTATAATAAAAATTATTGTGAAAAATATTTTATAAAAAATATTAATTTTAATTTTGTTTTAAATTTTCAGTTTGTTTGTTAATATTTGTTTTGTAAGTGGTAGAATATTACTACCTATTTGTTCTGATTAGGAAATTATAAATGAGAAATTTAAAATATATGAATAATAAATATGATTTTAAAATTATTGAAAATAATCAATATGTCGATTGGTTAAAATACAAAGAATTACAAAAAAAAAGTAATTTTTCTAATTTACCGAATTTTACTATTGTAATTCCTCCGCCTAATATTACAGGTAAATTACATTTAGGACATGCTTGGAATAATATTTTGCAAGATAATTTAGTTCGTCGCAAAATGTTAACGGGTTATAATGTTCTTTTTGTGCCCGGTATGGATCATGCTGGAATAGCTACGCAAATTAAAATTAAACAACAATTACAAGAAAAAGGTTTTTGTATTAGTGATTTAACTAAAGAGCTTTTTTTGAAATATGCAGATGAATGGCAACAAAAATATATGAAAGATATTCGTCAACAATGGCGAGATCTAGGTCTTTTATTAGATTATGATTATGAACAATTCACTTTAAATCCTTCTATAAGTTCTACCGTTGAGAAAGTTTTTTTATCCTTATATAAAGAAGGTTTGATCTATCGTGATTATAAAATAATTAATTGGGATTCTAGTGCTCAAACTACTTTATCTGATACTGAAATTCATGAACGTGAAATTGCAGGAAAATTATTTTATTTAAAATATTTTTTTATCAATGATGGATGTTTAAGCGATAATTTTATTGTAGTAGCTACTACTCGTCCTGAGACAATTTTTGGAGATCAAGCTATAATGTGTCATCCTGATGATAAAAGATATCAACATTTTGTTGGTAAAAAAGTTTTAGTACCAGGTACCGATTTAATAATACCTATTATTGCTGATAAATATGTCGATATGTCATTTGGTAGCGGATTATTAAAAGTGACCCCTGCTCATGATTTTGATGATTTTCAATTAGGTCAAAAACATAATTTAAAATCGGTTTTATGTATGAATCCAGATGGGTCTATGAATCACTTAGCGAAACAATATCAAGGACTAGATCGTTTTGTATGTCGAGAAAAATTAATTTTAGATTTAGATAAACAAAATTTTTTATTTAAAGTAGAAGATTATAATCATTCTATTCGTGTTGCTAATATATCAGGTATTATTATAGAACCGCGTCTTTCTTTGCAATGGTTTTTGAAAACTAAAGAATTATCTCAGTTAATTTTAAAAAAACATAAAATTAATTTTTTTCCTAAAAGATTTTTAATATTATTTAACCAATGGTTGACTAAAATAGAAGATTGGTGTATTTCTCGTCAATTATGGTGGGGTCATCCTATTCCGGCTTGGTATAATCAAAATAATGAAATTAAAGTTCAAATAGATGATCCGGGTAATGGCTTTGTACGTGATTCTGATGTTTTGGATACATGGTTTTCGTCTTCTTTGTGGCCTTTATGTGCTTTAGGTTGGCCTGAAAATCAACAATTATTTCAAAAACATTTTCCAATAGATGTTTTAGTTACTGGATATGATATTTTAACCTTTTGGGTAGTTAAAATGGTTTTACAAAGCATATTTTTTGTAAAACAAATACCTTTTAAAGATGTTTTATTACATGGTTTAATTAGAGATTCTCAAGGCCATAAAATGTCTAAATCTAAAGGTAATGGCCTAAATCCTAAAGATATTATTGATCAATATGGCATAGATTCGTTAAGATGGTGTTTAACGACTAATTCTTCTCCGGGTTTAGATTTTTATTTTGATATCAATAAAATTATTTCTAGTTGGAAGTTTGCTAATAAATTATGGAATATTGGTTTTTTTATCAAAAATAATCTCAAAATGACGAAAACAGATTTTAGTAAAAACAAATTATTATTACCAGAAAAATTTTTATTAACTAAATTATCAATATTATTAGAAAAAATAGATGTTTTATATGATAAATATGAATTTAGTGTGATAGGAAAATTAGTATATAATTTTGTTTGGGATGAATTTGCTAATTGGGGATTAGAATTTTATAAAATTTGTTGGCAAGATATTAAGAAAAATTTTGAATTAATTGCAAATAGTCATAAAGTAATCATTTATATTTGGAAATCAATTTTATTAGTTTTACATCCTTTTATGCCTTTTATTACAGATGCTCTTTATAAAGAATTAGGTTTAGGAAATTCAATTATTACGGAAAAATTATCTCCTGTGAGATTTAATGATTTAACATCTTTATCTATCTTTGAAGCTTTAAAAAGATTAATTACCAAAATGCGTCAATTTCGTCAAATTAATTCTTTGAATAAATTATTTTTATTGGAATTATATTTAGAAATTCCTGCAACTTATTTAAATGAATTTCAAATAATATTATTTGAAATTAAAAAATGGTTTAAAGCTTGCGATATACAATTAGGAAAGATTTCTCCTTGCGTTAATAAATATGAACTATTGTTTGCAGATCAAAATATTTTTCTTTTTATCAAAAAAGACATGTTATTAACAATTAATCAAAAATCCAATAATAAAAAGGTAAATTCTCAAATTAATCAAATTTTATATGAGTTAAAAAGAAGTGAAAATCTTTTGAAGAATGAATCTTTTTTGAATAAAGCTGATAAATGTAAAGTTCAAGAAGAAAAAGAAAAATATACTAAATATTTATTGCAATATCAAAAATTAATGAATAAAAAATAAATTTAATTTTTAAGTAAATTTGTAGGTAAATGGGTTTTTTTATGTTATTGGAGAGTTCTTATTTAAATATTATTTGGTCAATACCTAAACAAGCAAAAGCAAATGTTATTATTACTCATGGTTTAGGTGAAAGCTCTTATGATTATTTATTTTTAATTGATTTTTTAGTTAAAAATAATTTTAATGTAATTTCGTATGACGTGAGAGGTCATGGTAAAAGTTTAGGTAAAAGAGGAGATATTAAAAATTTTAATATTTTTTCAGATGATTTAGCAAAATTAGTTCAATACGTGAGAAAAATGTATCCTATGAAAATTTTTTTAATTGGTCATAGTATGGGAGGTATTATCGTTAATAATTATATTATTAAATATAACGATATAGATGGAGCTATTATTAGTTCTGCTCCTAGTAGAGAAATTTCAAATTGTTTATTAAATTATCCTTTTTATATGTTTAGTTTTTGGCAAAGAAAAAAACTTAATTTTAAATCTTCTAAAATATCACATATTCCTTTAGATATAGATTATCAACCATATCGTTTAGAATCTGTTAGTTATCGTTTATTAAGAAATTTATTAGTTTTAAGTATGCGTTATTTAAAAAAAAATTTTTCTTCTTATGTAACTTCTGTTTTATTGCTGTATAGCATTAAAGATCAAATAGTATCTTATCAAAATGGCACTTATCTTTTAGATTCTATTCAATCTAATGATAAACAATTAAAATTATATCAAGAAACATATCATAATTTATTTCATGATATCGAAAAGTTTCAAATTTGTAATGATATTTTAGTTTGGTTAAATGAAAGAATATTATAATTATTAACTGTTTTGATTTTCGAATTTACTATGAGTTGTGTGATAGTTAAAACCGATTTCATTATTGATTATCTATTTTCAGAACAAATTTTATTAATAATTTGTTTAATATTCTAAATTAATGAGGTAAATTTATGAACAAAGAAGATATTATTAAAATTAGTCGTTTATCTTCGAATGAGATTTGGGATTATTTTCAAATGCAAAAATCAGGTTTAACAACAGAAGAAGTTCGAAAAAGACAATTATTATACGGTTTAAATGTTATGAAGCAGAGTAATCATTTTTCTTTTGGTAAACAATTTATTAAGCAATTTTTTTCGATGTTTGCAATTTTATTATGGATTTCGGGTTTTTTAGCTTTTATTATACACGAAAAAGCTATTGGTATAGCTATTATTTTGGTTGTAATTATAAATGGTATTTTTTCTTTTTTTCAAGAATATAAAGCGGAAAAAATTTTATCTTCTTTAAGCAATATGATTCCGAAACAAATTCAGGTTTATAGAGATAATAAAATAGAAATTTTAGATACTCAACAATTAACTATAGGAGATTTAATTTTTTTAGAAATGGGTTCTATTATTCCTGCAGATGTTCGCTTGATAGAAGCTAATAATTTTTTTGTTGATAATTCAACATTATCAGGAGAAACTATTCCTTTAAATAGGAATGCTGTTGAAAATGATCAACATGATAATATTTTTGAAATCCCTAATTTAGTTTATGCTGGTACTACAGTAGCTCAAGGAAGTGCTAAAGGTATTGTGTATGCTATCGGTGAAAATACTCAAATAGGAGAAGTAGCCCGATTAGCTCGTGATATTACCAAAAGCACTAGTACTTTAGAGTTAGAAATACATAGAGTAGTTAAAAGAATTAGTTTTTTAGCATCTTCATTAGCTGTTTTTGTTTGTTTAATTTGTTTCTGGCGTTTTAAATTTCAAGGGGAATTTAGTTGGGTATCAGCATTAAAATCAGCTATTGTAGTAGCATTAGGCATGTTAGTAGCTAATATTCCTGAAGGTTTGTTACCTACTATTAATTTAAGTTTGGCTCTTGGTACTCAAAGAATGTCAAAACAAAAAGCTCTCATTAAACAGTTATTTTCTGTAGAAACTTTAAGTTCTGCTACAGTAATTTGTACTGATAAAACAGGAACTTTAACAGAAAATCAGATTACTTGTAAAAAATTATTATTTCCTGGAGGTTTTGTTAATATTACTGGCCACGGATTAAAAAAAGAAGGAAAATTTGATAATACTGATGGTGATATTTTAACTCATAATAAAATTATTTCTAAAATATTAATAGCTACTATTATTTGTTCGGAATCTAATTTAATTAATTTGAATGCGAAAAATATTAATATTATTGGTAATCCTACAGAAGCAGCTTTATTAGTTGCAGCTACTAAATATGGTTTAAATATTAGAAATATTCGTGAAAATTTTATTATTGATAAGATCAATCCTTTTAATTCAGAAAATAAAAAAATGAGTGTTTTAGTTCGCAATTTATCTCAAGAATATTATGATATTGATAATAAATATCTTTTTGTTAAAGGCGCTCCTGATGTTATTTTAAATAGTTGTAATCTTCAGTACAAGAATAATAAGGTTAGTGATTTCAAGGATAATGATAAAGATTATTTTGTGAGTCGCAATGAGGAATTATCTAGTCAAGGTTATCGTATTTTAGCTATTGCTTATAAAAAAATAGAAGAATCCGAACAATTAAATAAAGAAGAAGATATGGTATTTTTAGGTTTTGCAGTTAATTTTGATCCTCCTAAAATAGAAGTTCGTCAAGCTGTAGAAGATTTGTTAAAAGCTGGTTTAAAAATTACGGTTATTACTGGAGATTATGGTCCAACTGCTATTTCAATTGGTAAAAAAGTGGGTTTGATTAAAGATGATAATTTTTTAAATATTGATGGCTCTCAATTGGACAATATGTCGGTTCAAGAATTACAAAAAATTTTAAATACTAAACTTCCAATATTTTTTTCTCGTACTACTCCCAAACATAAATTGAAAATTACTGAAGCATATGTAAAAAATAATGAGATTGTGGGAGTTATTGGTGATGGTGTTAATGATATTTTAGCTATGAAAGCTGCTCATATTGGTATTACTATGGGTAAAGGTACTAAAGACGTTGTTTTAAATGCTGCTGATATGATTTTATTAGATAATAATTTTTCCACCATACCAAAAGCGGTAATAGAATCTAGAGCTATTTATGCTAATATTAAAAAATTTATTAGTTATGTTTTTTGTTCAAATATTCCTCAAATTTTCCCCATTATCTTTATGGCTTTATTTAAAATACCACTTTATCTAACTGTTATGCAAATTTTGGCTATAGATTTGATTACAGATTTATTACCTGCTATAGCTTTAGGAGCAGAAGAACCTGAAGAAAATTTATTATCTCAAAAACCTCGAACTTCTAAAGATCATTTATTAGACAATAAATTATTAAAAAGAAGTTATGGTTTTTTAGGTATTGTGGAAGGTATATTAGCTTTAATATTTTTTTTAAATTACGGAGGTTGGTCTGTAATGCATAAAAACATTCCTTTTAAAATGATTGCCCAACAATCTGAGTTTATTTTCGCTTCTACTATGGCTTTTGGTGCGGTTATTTTTTCACAAATAGGTAATGTTTTTGCTTGTCGATCTGATAAATTTTATTTTTGGCAAACTTTTACAAAAAAAAATAATCTTTTATTTGTTGGTATTTTATGTGAATTAATATTATTTATTTTGATTTCTCAAAATGTAATTATTTTAAATAATTTTTTTGGCACTACTTTTATTAATTTTAAACATTATTTATATCTAAGTTTATGTATTATAATTATTTTAATTATGGATACTATTTATAAATTTATACATAATATTAAATCGAAGTCATGAGTATTTAAATCATTGATTCATTTTATATGAAATGAAATAATCTATTTTTTTAATTTTGAAGAATTTGAGTATTTATGTAATTTTATTTAATAAATTAAAAAACAATTTTAATGGAGCATAATTTTGAATGTATAAATTAATTGTAGGATTAGGAAATCCAGGAGTAAATTTTAATTTTACTCCTCATAATGTGGGTTTTATGCTGATTGATTATTTGTTCAAAGAGTTTCAAAAATCCTTTTCAATTGAAATCAAAAATGATGAATTCAATTTAATTTATCGATTTTATATTGGTAATCAAGGGGTTTTATTGATAAAACCTAAAACTTATATGAATTTATCCGGTTTAGCTGTGAAAAAAATTATAGAAAAATATGAGATTAAATTATCAAATATTTTGATAATTCATGACGAAATTAATTTAAATGTAGGAAAATTTAAAATTAAACAAAATGGTAATTATGGTGGGCATAATGGTATTAAAAATCTTATAGAAGTTTTACAAACACGAAATTTTTTAAAATTAAAGTTAGGTGTAGGTTACAATTCTACTTTGATTTTATCGCAATATGTTTTACAAAAAATGTGCCAAGAAAATATTGATTTAATTAATTCAAATTTTTCTTTTCTTAAAGGATTAATAGAAATGTTTATTAGTACAAATTCTCTAGAATCTTTATTTAAAATGGTTAGTAATTTTAAAAAAAATAATTAAGATTAATTACTTTTTGGTAAATTTATTTTTGGAAATAAAATATTAAATAAATATTGACAATATGGATTTTTTAAATTACAATTATTGTGTTACTTTATACTTTGGAAAAAAAATAGATCTGAGGTATGTTTTTTTGTATCTTTATGTTATATTAAGTAAGATCATATAATTGTTAGTTAAAAACTACTTCTTTGAAAACTGAAGATGATATTTTATTTATTTATTATGATATTTTTATCATAAAAAATTATTAAATATTAACTATATTCTAATAAATAATTTTTATTTATTGGAAGGATTTATTACGAAGA
>NZ_JAOSIR010000007.1:0-23663 GCF_030586865.1 Candidatus Phytoplasma crotalariae | reverse complement strand
ATTTAAAGAGTGTTATTTATAATAAATACCAAAAAAAATAATCTATTACTATTATTAAATAAAAATTAAAATTTTTTAAATCATGTTAAATTTATTTTAAGAAATAACCTTAACAAAAGATATTATTTGTTGATAATTATTTGAATTAATAATTATAAATAAAAAATGTATTTTTTTAATTAATAATATTAATACAAAAATCTTATAAACTTGTAAAGACTTAAATAAAATTTTAATAAAAAAATGATGACAAAATTTTACAAAAATTAAAAATTTTAAATATAAGGATTTTATATGATTACATTAGCTATAGACGCTATGGGCGGAGATTTCGCACCTAAAACAGTAATTCAAGGAACAATAGAAGCTTTAATTGCAAATCAAAATTTAAATGTTTATTTATATGGTATTCAAACTCAAATAGAAGATTGTTTACAAAACATACTTACCACAAATATTTTAAATTCTATCAAAAAAAGATTAAAAATTATAAATACTCCTTTATACTTGCCTATGAATGCTAAAAATATTAGAGAAGCCATAAGAGATAATCTTCCTTATTCCATGTTGGTAGCTCTTAGAGACACTGCCGATCCAACAACCTCAATAGATAGTTTTATAACAGCTGGACCAACACAATCTTTAGTTTTAGCTAGTTATCTTATTATAGGAACTTTACCTAGTATAAAAAGAATATCATTGGCACTTATGTTTAAATCCATCGATCATCGAACTAGAATTTTAACAGATGCGGGAGCTAATGCGGAAATAAAAGAAGAAAATATTTTAGATTTCGTTTTATGCGCTAATTTTTTAGCTCAAACATTATTACATATTCCTAACCCAAAAATTAAACTTTTAAATATAGGCACAGAGTCTAATAAAGGCAGAAATATAGATATTAATATATTTAAATTATTAAGCAATAATCCCAATATTAATTTCCAAGGCAATGAAGAACCGAATAACTTTTTCAATACAGAAGCTGATATTTTAATAAGTGATGGATTTACAGCCAATATGCTTTTAAAAACATTTAAAGGAACTGTAGAAATGTATAAAAGACATTTAAAACAAATACTCACTAGTAATCTTTGCACCCAAATAATTAGCAAAATCTTTTTAGAAAAAAACATAAAAAAACATTTTCAACAATTTAATACAGATGAAACAGGAGGGGCTATATTGTTAGGATTAAACAAACTGATTATCAAAGCTCCTGGAAATTCTACAAGTAATACTTTCTATCAAACTATTAATCAAACTATTAATTTAATCAAAAAAAATTTTTTAAAAAAAATAATTGAAAAATTTCAATAAATACAAGGATTATCATGTATCTTCAAAATTTATTTACAAGATTAAATATAAAACCTAAAAATATTAATTTATATATTAACGCTTTAACACATAGTTCATACGCTAATGAACATAATTTAAAAAATCAAAATAATGAAAGATTAGAATTTTTAGGTGATTCTATTATTAATTTTCTTATGGCTAATTATCTTTATAGAAAAAATCAAGATAACGAAGGTATAATGACTAAAAAAAGAGCTCAAGCTGTGTGTGTAGCATCTCTATTAATTTATTCAGCTGAAATAAATCTAAAACAATATATTTTATTAGGAAAAGGCGAACGCAAAAGAGGCATATATAATTATTCCATTATTGCTGATGCTTTCGAAGCTTTATTTGCGGCTATTTATTTAGATTTAGGTTATTTACAAGTTAAAAAAACTTTTCATTATATAGTAGTTCCTTGTTTATCAAAAGTCATGGGTATTATTGATTTTAAAACACAACTACAAGAATTAGTACAAACACGTCATCAACATATTAAATATAAAATTGTTGCTGAAACAGGATTAGCACATGAAAAAGAATTTATTGCCGAAGTATATTTATCTGAACAATTATTAGGCAAAGGTGAAGGGAAAACCAAAAAATCCGCTGAACAACAAGCGGCTAAAATAGCTTTAGAAAAATTATCACAAGAAAGTAAATTAAAATAATGTTAAAAAAAATATATGAAGAAGGATATTTAGATATAGAAAAAATTTTAATTAATCAATATCTAAAACTTAATTTACTCATTAAAGAAGTTAAATTATTATTATTACTCTTTCAACAATACCAAACTCCTATTCTATCGACAGAAAAAATAATACAACAAACTAATTTTTCCCTACCCGAAATAGATACTATTTTAAGAAATTTAATAAAAAAAAATTTTTTATGTTTATATCAACAAAAAATTAATAATCAAGTCCAAGAAATGTTCGATCTTAGTCAAACTTTTGATAAAATTGAAAATTTATATAAACAACTAAAATTAAATAAATTAAAACATAAAAATACTTCAAATATTAGCAATACTATATCTAATATAGAAAAAATTAAAGGAGATGTTTTAAATAGCCAAGAATTAGAAATAATTAAAAAATGGTATATCGAATTTAATTATCCACAAGAAAAAATTATAAAAGCAATCCAACAAGCACATATTCACAAAAAAAAATCTATTTTTTACATCAACAGTTTGCTAAATTATCAAAATAAACAAAATATATCGCAAGATAAAAATATAGAAAAAAATCTACATAAAATTTTTGATAAGATAAAATAATAAATTAAAAATAATTTATTATTTTATCTTATCTAATACTAAAAATATGTTATAATTGAAGGCGATATTGAATCTTTTTTATAAACCAAAAGATTTAATAATAAAATAAATTATAATAAATATAGAGGAGAAGAAAAAGTTTCTTTATGAATCACAAAGAAAATTTTTTACAAACTAAAAACGGCAAAATTACAGCTGGTGTGTTAGCATCTTTAGGTATATCTGTGGTTGTTTATATAATAACAGCTAAATTATTACATTGGAAACCTTTTAACATAACAATATTAACAAATAAAGATATAGAAAATTTAAAAGTAGATCTTAAAGACTTAACTGGAAAAACAACAAAAAATGATCTTCCTTCAGACGATGCTAAAAAAGAAGCGCAAAAAGCAGTTGATGGTCTAAAAAAAATATTAGATGCATTTACAGAAAATAACAAAGCAGATGATAAAGATAAAAAAATCTCTAGCGACACAATGGCATTAGCAAACACTTTAAAAACAAAAGCTGAAGACGCATTAAAATTAGTTAACGATCAAACTACTGCTCCTCAAACATGGGAAGATAAAGATGTAACAAATTTTGTAACCAAAATGGTTAAAACTTCTGAAATCGATAATTTGTTAAATAAGGCTAAATCAGACTTAAAATTATCATAAAATCAATTTAGTTTTTAATAAAATAAAAAAGTGTTCTTTTATGAACACTTTTTTTTATTCTTTTGATGATGAATTACCGCAGTTAAAATAAAATCTTTAAATAAGGGATGTGGATGGAAAGGACGAGATAAAAATTCTGGATGAAATTGAACCCCTATAAACCAAATATGATCAACCAATTCTATTATTTCTACAATTGATGTTTGCAAATTAAAACCCGAAATTCTAAAATTTTTATTTCGCATAAACATAGAAATATATTCGGAATTCATTTCATAACGTTGACGATATCTTTCAGAAATTACTAATTTTCGATAAATCGCATAACTTTTACTTGGATTTATAATTTTAGTCTTCTTTAAACCTAATCTTAAAGTCCCCCCCATATCAGTATCACTAATTTTGCACTTAATTACCGGATGAGGAGTATTTTCATCTATCTCCGTCGAATTTGCTCCGAATAAATTTAACACATTATTAGCATATTCCACCACAGCCAACTGCATACCTAAGCAAATCCCAAAAAAAGGGATATTTCGGCAGCGAGCATAACGAATAGCTTGTAATTTGCCTTCAATAGCTCGACTACCAAAACCACCAGGAACTAAAATACCATCACAGTCACACAAAAAATCATGTACATTATCACTATTAATATCTTCAGAATAAATAAATTGAATATCAATGCCTACTTTATTAAAATAAGCTGCATGTTTAAGAGCTTCTACTACAGATAAATAAGCATCATGAAAAGCAGTATATTTACCAACTATACCAATCTTAACAACTTTTTTTAAAATTTTCATCTGTTTAATCATTTCTTGCCATGCTGATAAATTAGCTACTGGTAAAGATTCTAAATTAAAAAATTTCAAGATGAAATTATCAATTTGTTGAGTATGCAAATTCAGAACAATAGTTTCCACAATAGAAACATTCGCATTAGAAAAAATAGCTTCTTTTTTAACATCACATAAAATCGAAATTTTTTCTTTTATTTCTGCCGAAATATCACTTTCACTTCTTAAAATCAAAATTTGAGGTTGAATGCCTAAAGATCTCAACTCCTTCACGCTATGTTGCGTAGGTTTAGTTTTCGGTTCTCCTGAAAATTTTAAAAAAGGTATTAAAGTATTATGTATATATAAAACATTTTCAA
The DNA here is from genome assembly GCF_030586865.1 of Candidatus Phytoplasma crotalariae. Classification (NCBI taxonomy): domain Bacteria; kingdom Bacillati; phylum Mycoplasmatota; class Mollicutes; order Acholeplasmatales; family Acholeplasmataceae; genus Candidatus Phytoplasma; species Candidatus Phytoplasma crotalariae. The sequence goes on along the minus strand of NZ_JAOSIR010000007.1, from coordinate 19,213 downwards.
AACCCAAATCTTGTCGCAATTGACGAATTGCTTCTATAAAAGGTAATGATTCTATATCGCCGATAGTTCCTCCTATTTCCACAATTAAAATATCATATTGACAAGAATAAACATTTTTTAAAATTCGCGATTTAATTTCATCTGTAATATGAGGAATAACTTGAATAGTTTTTCCTAAATAATTTCCTTGACGTTCTTGTTGAATAACATATTGATAAATTTGACCTGTTGTAATACTCGAATCTTTAGTAAGATTAATATTTAAATATCTTTCATAATGACCCAAATCTAAATCGGTTTCGGCTCCATCATTAGTCACAAAAACTTCACCATGTTGTTGCGGACTCATAGTTCCCGAATCTACATTAATATATGGATCTAGTTTTTGCATAAAAATTTTTAAATTACGTTGTTTTAATAAATATCCCAGAGAAGAAGCTAACAAACCTTTTCCTAATCCAGAAACAACTCCGCCTGTAATAAAAATAATTTTAGTTTTTTTGTGCATTGATAAATTAACTATCCATTCATTATTATTTTTTTAATTTCATTCTACCTTTATTAAATTTAATTTTTCAATTTAAAACCTATAGTCTCTCCTATACTCACTTTAGTTTCTGCACCAATTTGAGAATTATTCAAAATTAATTGATTAAATTTAATTTTATTAGGTTCAATTAAGAGCACAATAACAGAACCTCCAAAAGAAAAAAAACCCTTTTCCTGGCCTTTTTGAAAACTACGGATCGGATGGTTATTGATTTTACCTACTAATAAAGCTCCTACTTCCATTTGTATAATATCCCCAAAATTACAAGTTTTTAAAACAGTATATTCACGACTATTTTCGGAAAAGACATTAAAATATTTAAAAGCAATTGGATTAACTGTATGTAATCTCCCTTTAATTTTCACATGCTTTTCATCTTGAATGCCCTGATCTACAAAAATATATCTATGATAATCAAAAATTTGCAATCTCAACATCACTAAAAAACCATTAAGATATTTTTGAACTAAATAATCATTTTTCAAAAGATCATTTAAATGATAAGAAGTATTTTTAATATTAAAAAAACTATCAGCATTAATATTAAAAATACGAATTTGACCCTCGCCAGGACTAATAAAAGTCGAATGAGAAGCGTCAAAATTAATTTTTTTATAAACACGAATAAAAAAATCATTATAAGATTTAAATGAATTTTGTGTAAATAAACTAGTATTAATGCGATTTTTAATGATAATCTTTTTAACATGAATACGCGAAAAGATAGAATTTAAATAAAAACTAAATATTTTGCTAAAAATACGAGAAATAAATATTCTTAATAAAAAACGTTTCCACCATTTTTTTTGTATATCTTGATATAAAAATTTTTGCAACCAACTACTTGTCACTTGCTTATGTTTGTTGTTCGTTCGAAATAAAAAATTCACATTCTCCTCGCATTAAAAAAAATATTTTTGTTTATAAATAAAAAAACAAAAATAATAATAAATAATAAACACAAAATCAATAATACCCCTAAGATATCAGGTTTATTAAAATGAAGTTTATCACTAATAAATAAAAAAGATAATAACATTAAGCAAAAAACATATACACTTATAAAAATTTTATCCCAATACAATATTTTAAAAGGATCGAAAACAAATAATAAAACTAATAAAGGAAACAAAATAGATGCAACAGTTACAGGAACACCAACAAAACTAGAAATACTTGCTTTTTTTTTAGAACTTTCGTTTAAAACATTAAAATAAGCTAAACGAATTAAAGATGTTAAAAGATATAAACAACTAATTAAAATAAAAGCAATATCGTAATAATTTTTAAAATCTAAATCTTTATTAAAAATTTTTTTATAAAAGGATATACCTATAAAAATAGGTAACATACCGAAACTAATCAAATCAGCTAAAGAATCTATTTGGACACCATATTTTTTTTCTTTAAGAGAACGACTTTTTTTACAACGACTAATAACACCATCTAAAACATCTAAAATGCCAGATAATAACAATAAAAGACAAGCGCCAATAATTTTGTTTTGAGTAGCGAATATCACTCCCAAAAATCCACTTAACAAATTTAAATAAGTCAAATAAACAGTATAATTATAAATTCCTAAAAACATAATTCACTATTACAACCTTCATCTATTATAAATCGAAAAAATACTTAATCATGTTTTAATTAATATAATCTTTCTAAAATGATATAAAAAATGAATAATTCGGAACATAACTTACTCAATAATTATATTCGTTAATATCTTCATTTTTATCTTCTGTATTAGAAGAATCACTTTCATCTCTTAGAGAAGCTTCATCATCGTCTAAAACTGTATCATCTATATCTTCTAAAATTTCACGATCAGCTGTTTCATCTGTAGGGATAAAATCTGAATCGTTTTCCAATCGAAAATCATCATCCAAATTATTAGAATATTTTAAATCTAATAATTCAGGATCAATATCAGATTTCTCTTCATCTGCATAATATTCTTTATCCCATAAATCTAAATTATCAGTTTTAATTCCCCATAAATCTTCACCATGAAATACAAATAATCCGCTAACAACAATATCCGAATACAATTGTAAAAAACGTTCCTGTTGTAAATCTTTTATTTTTTTTATTTGAAAAACCTGTTCTATTAATTGATGAATAGGCATAGGTTTTTGATTTTTTTGCAAAATATCTAAAGCCAATTCTAACATAGAATATTCTAAATAATTTTGATTATTACTTGTTTCGTTTATCATAATATTTCCAATAACCTTCTTTTTTGTATTTTTTTAACAATTATTCAAACTATTAAACTTATAAATATTCATAAAAAAACATCCATAATAACCAATAACGTTAATAAGAACAATATTAAATCAAATTAACTCCCAAAACTTCTAATTGACAATTATTAAACTTCTAAATATTCCGAAGCTCTTGTAATAACATCGCGAGAAGCTTTATCAACCTGCTGCAAAACATTATTAAAAGATAATAAAATACTTTCTTGTAATAGATCTAAATTTTGAAGAATTTGAGAATTTTGAATACGTACATCAATAACTTGTTTAGTTCCTTGCATCACAATCATTACATCACCAACACAAGCGGTAAACTCTCTAGATTCTAATTTTTTTTGCTCATATTTAATGGATTCTTGAATTCTTTTTAATTTTTCGAACATATTACATCCCATTCCTTATTCTAAAATATGATTTTAATCCGTCAATCACTATATTATAACTACAATAGGAATAAAATATTAAAAAAAATTGTCTTATTTATCATTTTGATCTAACTTTATCAATGCCAAAATATTCAATAGCTAACTGAAAAAATTGAGTTTTTTCGGAAAAATTATTATTAGAATCATCAGAACCTAATAATTGAACATTATTCGATGAATTAACACTGGAATTTATTAAAAAATTATGTTGAGACGTAAATGTAGCATGTTTTAAATAAAAATTAACATCCAATTTAGACAATTCAGAATCACATATATAACTATTTTTTTGATATTGTTCGAAAAGAGGAAATAATTTTTGTTCCCAATCTTGATGCAAAATTACAAAATACTCTTTAATTAATTTATTTTTGTTATTTAAAATAGTTTTTATTTTATTTTTAATATGCGGTTTAAGCAATTGTTGATATTCTTGGGTATTATCACAAGCAATCAACCATTCTTTATTTAGATTAATTAAACACAATTTACTTTTATATAAACACATAGCAGCCATTTCCAAGTTTTTATCAGAAATTTTGGTTAATTTATGCCAATTTTTCGATAATTTTTGAGTCATAGATACATCAGGAGTTATTAAAATTTGTTTAATACCATATAAAAAACTATCTAATTTCTCGGAATTAAAAGCATTATCATTTGCGCATTCAAACTCAAAAACACTAGAATTTGCAGATAAACTAATATTATTTAAAGAAGTAGTTGTTAAGGGCTTTGGAAATGACAATGACTCTCTTTTAGGCATAACATTTTCTAGATTAACCCCGCTATTATCATAAGTGATATTTTGATTATTTAAAATACCTTTTTGTTTATATGACATTAAAAACTCTTTTAAGCGAATGCAATTGATAATAAAATATTTTTTTTTATGAAAATTATGTTTAAGATTATTTTTCCAAGTAAATAAAAAAACAAAAAATTGATCTTTAAAATTAATATCTAAATTTTTAAATATTTTTTTAAAATTATTATCATTATCTTTCCATTCTTGAATAAATAAAGTTAGAAAAAAATCTATTAAGTCTTCCATAAAAAATAAAATATCTATATGAGGATGCAAAAGATTTTCTAAAAAATCAATCATCGTAACAAAATCGCCATATAATAAACAATTAATTAATTCCTTCATTTTATGTTTCGGAACTAATCCTAAAATTTTCGCAACTTCGTCCGAACTGATATGACTATTATGATAATAAGTGCTAACTTGTTCTAATCTATTTAGGGCATCTCGCATGCTACCTTTAGAAAAAATAGCAATTTGATACAAAGCATTTTCGTGAATATCAATATTTTCTTTAATAGATATAAATTTCAATTGTTTTACGATATCTTCTGTTGTAATCTGCTTTAATCCGAAATGTTGAGTACGCGAAACAATAGTTTTAGGAATTTTATTAAATTCACTTGTAATCAAAATAAAAATAATTTTAGCAGGTGGTTCTTCTAATAATTTTAACAAAGCATTAAAAGCATTATAAGATAAAACATGAACTTCATCGATAATATAAATTTTATATTTGCCAAAAATAGGTTTATATTTTGAAGTATCTTGTAATTCTCTAATTTCATCTACACCATTATAAGAAGCACCGTCTATCTCAATTAAATCCAGATTGTTTCTTTCATTTATACTTGTACAAGATTCACATAAATTACAACAATCGAAACTAGAATCATTAGAACAATTAATAGCTTTAGCTAAATTTTTTGCTAGGGTTGTTTTTCCCACGCCCTTATCACCACTAAACAAATAACAATGATTTATCTTACAATATTGAATAGCATTTTTTAAAGTTTTAACAATAATATCTTGGCCAATAATATTTTGAAAATTTTGAGGCCTATATTTACGATATAAAGACAAATAATTCATAACTCGACAACACCTTTTTTATTTTATTCTGTTAATTTTGCTTTAATTTAGATAATTATAAATTATTATCGGAGAATTAATTGAATTAATTTCTATTTTTTAATTATTAAAAAATTAGAAAAAGAAATATCATTAACTATAATTCTATGATACAAAGGTTTAATAGAATAAAAATTCATTAATTTTGAAGAATATAATAAAATTAACATTAATCGAGATAAATCTTGAGGTTTTTCTAAATTAATATCGGAAGCTAAATAATAATTTTGATTAAATTTTAAATTTTTAACAAATTCAAGAATATTATTTTTAGTATAAAAAAAATCTTTCTTTAATAAAAAATTTTTTTTATTTTTTAATAAATTTTTGGATTTTTCCGATATTAAAGTTAATTTACTAATAACAAAATTTTGTTTATGACGGCGAGGTTTATAAAAGGAAAATTGATCTAAATTGCGAATATAACTCAAATTAAATAAATAATTATATTCAAAAACATGATCATGAATCAATCTAATACCACGAAGCAATAAGTTTAACAAATTATCGTTTTTATTATCAAACAATAAAATTCGCTGACAAATAATTTGTAAATATTGTTCGTTTTTAATATCAATAATTTCTATTAATCTATCGGCAATTTTTAAATTCAATTTCATTTGTTGAATTTGTTCTTTGATTATTTCAACATTTTCTTCTAAAGTTTTTTGATTAATAAGACATAATTGTTCGCTTAAAGATTTTACGTAAATATGATAATCTTCCAATTGATTTAAAAATAAATTAATATATCTACGATATTTAAAAAAATTATCTGATGTTTTTAACCAATAATAAGAAGAATCAAAAAAATTTTTTTTATAATTTCTTAACAATTGGGATAATAAAAGTTGTGTGTTTATGTAGTTTTTAGAATTTAACAAATTATAATAAAAACGATAAATATTAGACTTTAAAATTTTTAATTTCCACAAAATATTTTGTGTTTTAATTAAAGCTTCATAAAAATTAGCATAATTTTTTTCTATTAATAAAGATTTTAACAAAGCATAAATACTATAAATATTACCAATAGATTCTGGTTTTACTTGATTTACAGTTTTTTTAAAAAAATGAATCATTTCTAAACTATAATCAAAAAAACTTAAACAATCATTATTGTAACCAATTCGTTCTTCGCCAATCCATCCATATTTTTTTAATAAATAAATAATTTTGGAAGCTTTTTGTTTAGCGTCAACTGAAACTTGTGAATCAATTTCATCATCCAAAAAAAAATTATTTTTATTAAAATAGTTTTCCAATACAGAAATGGCTAAATTTTTATTAATATATCCATCAAATTCGTCATTTGCTAAATCTGCTAATAATAAAAGACAATCCAAATAAATTTCTTTATTAGAAGAAGATAATAAATTAAAAAAATTTAATGGTAAAATATCGAATAAATTGTACGACATATTTTAAAATCCAAAAAACCTTTCTAATTTATTTATTTTATTATCGAAAATATTAATTTATGGAACTTATTTTCAAATTTATTAAAATACATTGTCTAAAATTATATACAATATAAACAAATGTTACATAATTTAACTTAAATAAAGGATTAAAAAACAAAATGAAAATTAAAACTATTAGATCTTTCGATCCCAATCACCAAATACCGATTAAAATTTGGCAAACAATTTTTCAAGAAATTCGATATACCCCTTCCTCTTTTGATTTACAACCGTGGCGTTTTTTTATAATTACTAAATCTACAGATAAAGAAAAACTAAAAAAATGCATGATAGGAAATATTCCACAAACCACAAATAGTTCTGCTATCATCATATTATGCGGAAATATTAACAAAGTCCAAGATGCCTCATATATTTATAACAATAAACTAAAACATAAAAATATCTCATTAATCCAAAAAGAAATTATTTTAAAACAAATACAAAAACATTATCATAACATGAATCCACAAACATTAAAAAATGAAATTTTTTTTGAGTGTGGCTTAATTGCCTGTAATCTTGTTATTACTTTACAACATTTTAATTATAATACTTGTTTTATGGGAGGTTGTTATTTTGATAAATTAAATGAATTATTCAATATAGAAAAAAAATACATACCTATTATTCTAATAGCTGTAGGTCAAAGTAATAAGAAAGATGAAATTGAATCTACAATAAATAAAAATATCGAAAACTCAATACCATTTAAACTAACTATAAATGATTTTGTTAATTTTTTATAAATTTCATTTCATTTGTTAAAATAAAATTTTTTTAAAAATATATAAATTATAAATACCTCCACAAGTTTATAAAATTTATAAAAAATCCCAAAATTATTAAAAATATTTAGATTATTTAAAAATTACTTATAAAAATAAATTCAAATAATTATTATATATTTTTTTAAAGAAAAAAATCTTAAAAAAATCAACAATATAATCTGATTTTTTTAAAATAAAAATATCTCTTATTTATATTTTATTAAATAAATATCAATCCATTAATAAATAATATTATAAAATTTTTTTAATTCATAAAAAATAAAACAATAGAAATCAAAAATTTGATTTTTTATAAATATTAAATTTTTAAATTTAATTTAAAAAATTTATAAAAATATCCTTGATAAAATAAAAAATTTACAAAAAAAATTAATATAAATGGTGGAGATGAGGGGATTCGAACCCCTGTACAAAATTAATCAGTTTTATTTGTTGTACATAATTATTTTGTTTTATGGGATCAAAAACAAACAAAAAAATATTTAATAAATGTAAAAATAAAAAATAATTAATTCAATAATATAATATTTTAATTTTTTAAATATCTAATTAATAAATAACCTAGATATCTTCAAAATTAATTAATAAAGCGAAATCAAAAATTATATAAATTTAATTTGCTTACGCTGTTGCGCGAGCCATACCAAAATTTGTTGCTTGATTAGCAAAAAAAATGTGGTCATTTTTATCTTCATTTTGACTAATTTTATTTTCTTTATTGCCGTTTATTAAAAACCTCGAACGTTTTTACTTGCGCAACCAAGTTATGACAAATAAAACCTTTTAATTTTGGCGAAACCAATAAACATCCCCATCTATATTTTAATTTAAAAAAAAATATAATCAATAAATAAATATTGATTAATTTTTTTTAATTTTAGGTAATAAAGATGATAAAAATTCGCTCTTCAAATTGTGTAAAAAAATAAGAGATGAATGAACAAATTCTAACCAATAGTGTAATAATTTATCATAATTAGTGATAACAGTATCTTGGGTTGAAATTTTATTAATTTCATATATTGGTTTTTGACTTTGAGGATAATCTTCTGTATTATGTACATCATCAATTTTTCTATTATTATATTCCAGTTTTTTTTTATAAAAAGGTTCATTTTCTACAGCTTTTTGATATAAAAAAGTTCCGCATAAAGCTATACAAATATTAAACATAATAAAAAAAATAATATTAAATAATTTGAAAAGCATAATATAAAACCTCTTCAGAACATTTGCAAATAAAATTACAAGAACAAAATATATTGATTTTAATTATTTTATTTATTGCTAATCACATAAAGTTTTTCAAAAAAAACATCTTCATAAAAATTTGAATTATTTTAAACACCTTAAAGTAGCTAATTGAAACAAACTAAAAGGTTTATTGTAATGAGGATTAAAATAAGAATCAATAGAAAATAAACTTTCAACAGTCATCTTTGTTTGAATACACACACTCAAAGTGTTGATTTGTTCCAACAAATTAGATTTAGATAAAATTTGACCACCTAAAATTTTTTTAGTGTCTTTTTCAAATATAATCTTAAAAATAACTCCGTTATAGTCAGGCATAAACTCAGGTTTATCAGCATCTTTAATAACTTCAAAATCATAATTCAATTTCAATTGTGAAGCCACATATTCCGTAATTCCCGTAGAGGCAATATTGAGTTCATATATTTTAATAGCACTAGTACCTTGAACTCCAGAAAATTTTATTTTATTATTTTTAATATTTAAACCTACAATAGTTCCTGTTTTAACAGCATTTGTAGCCAAAGGAATGTATTTATAATTCATTAAAGGATTATATATTATATTAATACAATCACCGCAAGCATACACATCAGGATGAGAAGTTTGTAAAAATTCATTTACAATAAAAGCACCATTAGGTGATGTTTTTAAATAATTATGAGCAATACTAGAATTAGGAACGAAACTAATACATAAAATAACCATTTCTGTAGCAAAAATATCTTTATCAGTTTTTACATGAGTAACTAATTCATTTTTAGTAACAAATTGAGAAACTTTTTGTCCTAAAGCCAAATGAACATGATTATTTATAAATTGTTGTTGAGCAGGTTCAGTAAATTCAACATCTAAATATTTAGACATAATTCTATCTTCAGCATCAATTAAAACAACTTTTTTGTTTTGCAAAGAAAAAGCTTCAGCTAACTCAACGCCAATATAACCAGCACCTATAACAGTAATATTGTCCACATTACGGGCATATTTAATAATTTCATTCGCATGCTCAAAATTTTTGCATAAAAACAAGTTTTTAGAATTAATTCCTTCTAATTTCGGAATTACTGGCCAAGAACCTGTAGATAAAATCAATTTATCAAAATAATCAAAAAATTCTTCATTAGTTTTTAAATTTTTAACCCAAATTTTTTTCTGATCAAAATCAATCTGTAACACTTCATGTTCTAAACACATATTTATCCCTAATGCAGACAATTCTTGAGCATTAGAATAAAATAAACCTTTTTTATCTTGAACAACTCCACCAATATACAAAGCTATACCACAAGATAAAAACGAAACATTATTATTTCTTTCGTAAACAGTAATATCGATATCATCATATGGATAAGTTTTTCGAATAGTCTTGACAGCTGCAGTGCCTGAATGAGTACAACCGATCACTATAACTTTCATCTTTTTATTCATTAATATCACCTTTTTATCTATTAAAATTCTGTTTATAAGTTTCCGTTAATTTAGTTTTTATAAATAATCAATTATAAAAGATATACAATTAAATTATAACATATATAAAAATTAATTTATGATTTAAAAGTAACAAAATCTTATTCTAAAGGTAATTGCTTAATTAAATTTAAATCATGAAATTTTTTTAAAATTGTTTTATTCAATTTAACTCGTTTTTCAAAATCTTGTTGTGTGAATAATTTTTCACCACGCGCTTTCACAATATTATTAGCCCCTACTTGACCTAAACCATCAATGGTAATAAAAGGCATAATTAAAGAATTAGATGATAATTCCATTACAAATAGATTAGCTTCGGATTTATTCAAATCAATAGGTAAAAAATTATAACCTCTATCTTTCATTTCTTTAGCAATTTTTAAAGTATGCAATTTTTCTTTTTGAACTAATGTCATCTTTTTTTTATTAATTCTATCGGATTTTTCTAATTTGTCAACAATAGAATGTATTTTATCAGATGACAACATCATATTGTCATAATCAAATTGCGACACTCTAGTAGAAAAATAACCTTTATAAAAAAGTAAAGGGGCATGAACCTTAAACCAAGCTATTCGTAAAGCCATTAAAACATAGGCAGCAGCGTGGGGTTTTGGAAAAAGATATTGAATTTTTTGTAAAGAATCGATATACCAATCATCTACATTATGTTCGCGCATGATTTGAGATAGATTTTGCCATTTGTGTATATCATTATTTTGTTGCCCCTTACGAACTAATTCCATAATTTCAAAAGCCACCAATTTTTCCAAACCTTTAGAAATTAAATAATTTAAAATATCATCACGACAAGTAATCAAATCAAAAATACTTTTATTATTTTTTAAATGATCTTGAGCGTTTCCTGACCAAACACCAGTACCATGAGATAAACCTGATACTTTAACTAAAGTAGAAAAATTAAATTTAAAATTGAATTTTTTTCCTTCTGAATTGATTTCTTTTAACATATCACGAACAAAAGGTGTTCCGAATTCAGGAATTGCTCGAGAAGTTTGGCAGTTCGATTTATTAGCAAAAAATTCATAAACTTGTTGATCATCAACAGGAATATCTTGAAATTTTCGAAAAGGAAAATAAGAAGGATTTTGAAGAACATCATCCATCAAAAACTTAATCAAAGTAGGATCATCATGACCCAAAATATCTAACTTAAATAAATTTTTTTCTAAAGCATGATAATCAAAATGAGTAGTTTTCCATTCAGAAGAAGTATCATTAGCAGGAAATTGGATAGGGGTAACATCATATATAGATAAACCTTTAGGAACAATCACAATGCCACCAGGATGTTGACCTGTAGAACGTTTTACCCCTTCAATCATTATCACTCTACGGTCTTTTTCATTATCACTTATTGCAATTTGTCTTTCCTCCATAAAAGATCTAATGTAACCATAAGCATTTTGTTTCGCCACAGTTTGAATAGTTCCAACCCGAAATACACAACTTTCACCTAATAACTCCCTAAAATAATTATGAATTTTATTTTGATAATCTCCAGAAAAATTTAAATCAATATCAGGTTTTCTGTTACCACCGAAACCTAAAAAAGTTTCAAAAGGAATATCTTGACCATCTTTAATAAGAATTTTACCACAAATAGAACAACTTTCTTTAGGTAAATCATAACCTGAAAATACATTTGTAAAATGTTTTTGATATTTTTGTATATCAATAACAAAAGAATATGATTTGAAATAATTTTGATATTCAACATTTTGAAGTTCGGTTAAACTCATTTTCATAATAATATATTTACAAATAGCACAACGATAATGCGGAGGTAAAGGATTGATTTCAGTAATACCCAAAATATTAGCTATAAAAGAAGCCCCTACAGAACCTCGAGAACCCACTGGATAACCATCTTCAGTTGATTTTTTCACTAATAAATAGGATAAATAATAAATTGCGGCAATATTATTATTTTCTAAATTATCTTTAGGAGCAATTACAGATAATTCTTGTTCAATCCTATCTTTAACATTAGGATGTAATAAGTGACCATATAAATTAAAAATTTTTTCATTAATCAAACCTATCATTTCAGCTCTAATACTAGAAATTTTTAAATTTTTCAAAAACATATCATCAGGAATATTAAAAAGTTGATTAGAAAAAAATTGAAATTTTTCAATTTGTTGATTCAATAAATGAGTGTTATTAATTACGATATCTTGTTTCAATTGTTCATCATTAATAAAATCAAAAGCATTTAACATTTCTTGAGTAGTTAAAAAATAATTATCAGGTAAAAATTTTGAAGGATATTTTGAAAGACGGTGTATACCGCCACCAATTAATTTCGCATTAATATAAACTTCACGTAAAACTTTTTCGTAAGAATATAAATAATGAACATCTCCAGTAGCTATGATAATTTTATTTTGTTTCCGAGCTTCTTTAATAATTTTCAAAATAGTATCTTGAATTATACTAAGACCGTATGAATTATCATTATCAAATTCTGAAGAACCATTCAAATCATAAATGATATGACGATAAGCTTGAGGAGGTTGGACTTCAATATAATCATAATAAGAAATAGCTTTAGCTAAATCATATTCATCTTTAGATAAAGCGATATTAAACACATTACTATCAAAACAACCGCTACCAATTAATAAGCCTTCTCTGTATTTTTCAAAATTAGATTTTAATAAACGAGGGGTTTTCATAAAATCTTTCGTTAAAGCATCACTTATTAAATGAAATAAATTGTTATAACCTTTTTTGTTTTTAACTATGATATTAACATGATAAGGTCTCTCAAATTTAATATCTAAAGGACCTTGTAAATCATAAAAATTCAATATTTTTTGAGCTTCTAATTTTTCTAACATTTCTAAAAAAACAAGAGCAGTAGCACGGGCATCAAATAAAGCGTTATGATATTGACCTTCTGAATCAAGTTTAATTTTAAAAGATTTAACAATTTTTCCTAAAGAAAAAGATTTTAACAAAGTATTAAAATGCTTTTGAGCTAAAGCTAAAGTATCAATAATAGGTAATAAAGGCCAAGATAAACCAATTTGTTTAGCTACCTCTTGTAAAAATTCCATATCAAAACTAGCGTTATGAGCTACCAAAACACAATCAGGACAATCTTTAATAAAATCTAAAAATTTTGGAAAAATTTCTTTAATATGAGGTTTTTTTAATAAAATATCATTAGAAATATTAGTCAATTCCTGAATAAAATGATTAATCTTTATATCTGTCCCGGGATTAATTAATTCATCAAAAAATTCAATAATTTTACCATTTTTAATTTTAACAGCAGCTATAGAAATTATTCTATCCCTAACCTTAGACAAACCAGTGGTTTCAATATCCAAAACTACATAACAATGATTTTTCAAAACAAAATCAGCAAATTTATCAATATTTATCTCTTGATTGGTAACAAAAATTGGATTTTCTTCGACAAAATTTAATTCTACTCCTACAATAGCTTTAATATTTTTATCAGAAATATATTTAGAAATTTCTGGAAAAGCATACAAACCATCATGATCTGTAAAAGCAATAGCTTCATGTCCCCATTTTTCCGCTAATTTTATATAATCTTTAGCACTAGTAATAGCATCTAAATTAGACATTTTAGTATGTATATGAAATTCAATTCGTTTTTTACCAGGATAATCATCTGTTTTTTTAAAAAAAATAGACGAATAATCTAAAATTTCATAATCTTCCAAATTAAAATAAAAATTTTTGTCTTTATTTTGAATTTTAATAACAACTAATATTAACATTCCCTCACGCAAAACATTCAATAATTCATCGCGTTCCCTTTGAGCTTTTTTTTTATCTTTAGACAAAAATTTTTTAACCCATATAGAATCTTGCAAACTAACAGGATCAACCAAATAAAAACTAATCCAATTTTTATAATTATCATGATTAATAAATTGTAAATAACCTTTAATTTTGATTAAATTTAACCTTTCTTCGTAAATAATAGGAATTTCTTTAAAATGTAATAAAGGAATATTGGGAATTTTATTATTAATGATTAATTTTTTGGAAAATTTTGAATTTTCATTTATCTTTTCATTAATGATATCAGTTGTGCAACCCAACAAATCAAAATTAAAATCAAAATATTGCATAAATAAACTTTTTAATTCTAATAATTTTGATTCTAATTGTTTTTCGTCTATGTTGTTTTGTCTTTTAAATAAACACTTTTTATTATTTATATCCAAAATAATAGGAGTTTTTTGAAAAAAATTTTTTAATTCTGTATCTATATCTAGGTATGCTATAACTTTATCTAACATATATTGATAATGTTTTTTCCAAATATAATCATCCTTTAACAGATTCCAATCTAGAATACGAAAATGCACATTAATTATGGGTTGTAATTGTACAAAATTTTCTAAATCTTCACTTAATTTTTTTAAAAAAAAATTTTGAAATTCTTTTTCAAAACATTCAAAATATGTAGTTTCTTCAGGATATTCTTCTATTTGGAAAAAACAATCCCAACTATTCGTTTTTTTATCATCAACCACAACTTCTATTAATGGAAAATTTGGAATATTTTTATTTTTAATAAATTTTATAAATTTTGAATAAAGCTTCATTATCGATCTCAACTTAATTTTAATTATTTATTTTTAGTTTATTATTTGAAAATTTCATATATAAAGAAAAAAAACATGAAAAATTTCATGTAACTTTAAAAAAAATAACTTTTTGGATGGTATGGTACTGATGATCGGACTCGAACCGATATAAGTTATTCACTTGTTTGATTTTGAGTCAAATGCGTCTACCAATTCCGCCACATCAGCATTAATAATAAATCAATTATAATAAATTATTAATTAATAATCACTAACTATAATAAGATTATATCATAACGTCTCTTGAAAAAATATCTTTAAAAATTTTTTTCTATCTTAAAAAATTTCATGAAAAATCTTATTATTCTTAAATAAAATATAATTCTAATAAATTTCTTAAAATAAAAAATAATTCTTCTTTCATAATTAATTTTAAAATCAATATAATTAAACAATATAATAATATTGATTTCAATTAAATAATAATGTTTATTTGTATCATCATGATTATTTTCTAAAAAATAATTATTTTTAAAATTTTAGCATTTTTATAATTTTGATTATTAACAAAATAATATTCTTTATTAGATCCTAAATAAAAAGTATCTTCTTGTTTCAATAAATAATGTAATTTATCTAAAATTAAAAAAATCTCTCCCTCCAAAACAAAAAAAAACTCATGATAAATAGATTTAAATTGTATTTCAGTTTGACCTTGGGGTTTAAGCTCGATAATAAGCGGTTCTATTTTAAATTTATCTAAATTTTTAAAAATATGATAAATTTTATTTTTCAAATGAGGATTATATTGAATATTAAAATCTGTTTTTTTATTGATTGCCATCATAGATTCTTCATTTTGGAAAAAATCTACTATTGAAACTTTAAAAATTTTTAACATTAAAAACAAAGTATTTAGAGAAGGTAAGATTAAATTATTTTCGATCTGCGAAATATAGCCTGTGGTCATATTAATTTTTTGCGCTAATTCTCTTTGAGTTAATTTTTGTTGCAATCTTAAATTTCGAATTTTCTCACCTATGTACATATTATTTTAATTCCCTTGCATATTGTAATCAAATAATATAAATTTTAAATACCGAATATTTGAATTAATTTCTTATATAATTGCATAAATTTAATCACCATTTTTTTTTTCAAAATAATTAAATTTTTCTTATAATCTTTTTGTAAAATTCGTTTAGTTTGATAAAATTTATACCACCAAAAAAATTTCAAAATAATTAAACGCGTTTTTTTAAAAAACAATATCTTTTTAATTTTAAATTGTTGATAAACTTTAATTTTATTAATCCGATCCAATAATAGATTATTGTTTGCAATAATTTCTTTCTGTTTCTTCCAATTTTGAAATAAAATTTTATCTATTTCATTGTTTTGTTGCGTCCTAAAAAGATTATTACGATGATTTTGATCTTTTAAATATTTTTGATACAGATATAATTGATTTTTGTATTCAGAATTAATTTTTTTATTTTTATTATCATATGTTAGTTTAATTTTTTGCTTTTGAGTTATAAAATCTTGATCTATTTCGGTTAAAGAATCTTTTAAATTATCTTGAATTAAATCTATTTGGCGTTTCATTTCTTTTAATTTTGATTTATTTTGTTTTTCATATAAACTAATCTCATGACGAATTTGTTTTTCTTGTTTTTGATATTTAATTATAATCTCATTTAAACTATCATCATGCATTATTCGAGTAATATCGAAAAAAACCTGAGAAATACAATCAATAATATGTTCGTTTTCTTTTAATAAAAAATGTTTTTCTTCTGATTGATTTTTTTGTATATGAAAAATTTCTTCCTGAATATCGTTATATTCTTGCATAAAAAAAATTCTAGGTGATTCTAAATGATCATAATAATATAACCATTTCTTTTTCATTTTATTGAGATAAAACGAAGATAAAATACGATGCCAAAATTTAGAATTCGAAAAACTTCTAAGTTTAAAAGTCAATTGAAACATTTGGTATTGTAATAAATTATTAGTTTGCACAAAACAATTTTGTTGTTGCTTCAATTTATTAGTCATTTGTTCTTTTGATTGCTGATGTTTATTTTGTTGATATTCTAAATATTTCATTTTTTTTTTAAAAAAATTTCCTATATTTTCATAAATTTTCATTTTTTTTTCAAAAAAAACTAAAAATTTTGTATTTTTATCCAAATTTTTCAATTTCATTCGATGCATTAAGACACTAATAAAAGAAATATTTTGATTATAAAAATTTAAAATCAATTTATTCAAATTAATTTGTTGTTTTATCTTATTCAATCTTAAATCAATCATATTTATTTTCAATAAATAAAGATATTTAAAATGTTCTTCTATAACTTTTTCTACAAAAATTTTATTTAATTTATAAATTAAATGTAAATGAATCATAGAAAAACTCTTATTAATTGTTTTTAAATACAAATGCCAAAACAGATCCAATTGTTCTTTCATTTTTTGCAAAATTTTCAAATGTGTTTGATTTTGTTTATTTAAATAATTATTCAATAATATAACATTTATTAAATTTTTTTGTTTAATAAAATTATTTTTAGCAACAATATCTCTGATTTTGATTTTAGGTATTTCCACTTTATAAAAATAATTTTGTTTTTTTTGTTTATAAATAATATTTTTTAAATTTATTTCATATTCCTGATGATAATGTAGATTAGAGAGTTTTTTTTGTAATTTTTGTATTTCTTGAAGATTTTGCAAAATTTCACAATCATATTTCATTTTTAAAGGAATTTTTTTCATTTGCAATTGCATTTTAAGCAAAAATTTACGTTCTTGAATTTGATTCTGCAACAATAATATATCTTTTTGATATTGTATATCATTTAATTTTTCGATTAAAATAAAATTTTTGTGCAAATGTTCATAAGATAATTTTTGTTTATATTGTTCATCTAGAACTTCTTCCTTAATGATGCCATATTTTTTTTTTATTCTTAATAAAGTTAATTCTACTTCTAAATTATCAATTTTTTGCAAATAATTATTATAAATTAATTTGTATTCTTGCTTTTGGATTAGATCAAAATTATTAATTTGAAAATTTTTTATTTTTTGGAAAATTTGTTTATTATATTCAACAATATTTAACTTTCGATTATAAATAAATTTAAATTTCATATATTGAAAACGCCACTCATATAAACGCATAAAATACATTCGTTGATAAACAAAAAAATCTCGCATTAAATTTGTCATTATAGGATAACTATTTATAAACATTGGTTGAATAAAAAAAAATCCCCTTATACCTTGATTCCAAATATTATGTTTTTTTTTAAAAATTATTTCTTGTTTTTCTATAAATTCCAATTTCAATTGATCGAAAATTTTATTATGCATTTCTATTTTGCGTTGTAACAAATTAAAAGAATTTTTGATTTCTTTGGACAAATCTATCTCTTGTTGCCTTTGTTGTTCTTGTATTTGTTGAATTTGTTTTTGGTAAAAATTTTTCATATTTTCTAAAGAATGATTAAAAATATCTTTTAATTGTTTAATTTTTTGATTTAAAATGATAATTTTTTGATGAAAAAAATCATAAATATCTGAAATATTTTTTTGATATTTTTGATTAACTTGAGAATATTGTTCCGTAAACAAATCATTTTGTTCCATTTGTTCTTTGTTTACTTCGTTTTCCAACAAATTTAATTTTTCCAAATCAAGATGACATTTACAATTCAATTTATCTTTTTGAATATTATATTCTTTAATTATTCGATCTTTTTGTAAAACACTTTGTTGTTTTCTTTTTGTAAACTCTTGATTTAAAGAAATTTCTTTATTAATTGTAATTAACTTTGATTTTTCTAAATTTTTACTGAGTTGTTGTTTTAAATTATCTATATTATAATGGTAATCTACATTTAATTGTGGAATATTAGACGCGAATTGAGGAGTTAAATTTGTATGAGGATTAGCACTATAAATAGGCAAAAAAATCAAAAAATCTTTCATATAGTTATCATTGAATAAATTTATTTGTTGAATTTCTTGACACAAATTAATTAGTTTTTGAATTAACAAATCTATTATAGGATCATAATTTTTTACATTATCTAAACAATTAATATTATCATTTTTAAATTTTTTTTGACGCATTATATTACAAAAAATCCCCTTAAAGCAATATTATCACTTGAACTTACTATATATTTGATTTTTTACTTTTAACAATAAAATTACATATTAAAAAAAAAATAATAAATGCTATTTATAAAAAACTTAAAAATAATAATTAATTAACATATTATTACAAAGATAGATTATAATCGTCTGAGTTAATGACTCTTATAGGGCGAAAGAAGATAGTAATTTATTATTTATTCAATGGCAAGTTGATAACGGTTTCACCAGCAACTAAACTTTCACGAACATAGAAGATTGTTCCTCAAATGGTTGC
>NZ_JAOSIR010000062.1:0-1006 GCF_030586865.1 Candidatus Phytoplasma crotalariae | reverse complement strand
GCGCGTGTTTCCAATTCTAACTTTGAATTAATTAATTTTAACCACCACTTAAAACCTTTCCATAATAATTTATCGCTTTATCAAGATAAACACAACTATGATAAAATTCGAGAAGCTGAAAATAATAAAAAAACCAACTCTGATAACTGATGATAAAATTTAATAACTTCCGATATGTTCTATTTAAAAGAATAAAAATAAAAGGAGATTTAATTAAAATGTTTACATTACAAAATCAATTGAAAATAATTAGTATTTGTTTGTTTGTTTTCTTGGGATTATTAATTTATAATTAATAATAATCAAGTGATAGCAGAAGAATTGTGGAATTAGCTTTAGAACAAAAACAATTATCAAACCAAATTAGTTTAAGTCTAATAGGATCTGCCGCACTGCACCCCAAAAGTATTACAACTAAATAATTACTTAATAATCATTAAGATCAACTTATCAGTTGGTCTTTTTATTTTTTAAAAAGAATAAAAAGTGAAACTTCAGCTTTTCTAAAATATTTTTAGAAAGGGAACTCATGAATCGAAACACATTATTTTTACTTTTTTTAAAAGATAAAAGTAATTTTAAGTTACGCGAACAATTAATAATATTACATTTACCTTTAGTTAAAAAACTAGTTTATCAATTTAAATATTATCCGCGTTGTTTAACTCGAGCCGATTTAGAACAAGAAGGGATGAGTGGTTTAAGTAAAGCTCTCGATCATTATCAAGATTTAGGTTATGATTTTTTAGCTTATGCGAAATCCCATCTTCGGAAAGCGATTTTCGAAGCCATTCGAAAAATGACTAAATCGATTACTTTAGTTAGTTGGGTAGATCATTATCATTATCCTTTAACATCATCCTTATTAACGCCGCATCGACACTGGTTAAAACAAGTGCATCACGAACTTTTTTTAAAAACAATGAAAAAGAAATTAAGTGCCACCGAATTCCAAATTATTCATTTAAGTTTCGGAGTTCCTTTAGGCAATATCCATGAAAATTAC
>NZ_JAOSIR010000061.1:0-1244 GCF_030586865.1 Candidatus Phytoplasma crotalariae | reverse complement strand
AATTTCAGAATTATTATATTATTTTAAAAACTTTTGTTCCAATAATTTTGTTAGCTAAGATTGAGTAAATGATCAATAAGTATTAATATTATATTATTCATTCAAAATTTAAGGGCTTGTCGGATAATAAACAATCATTGAATGATATCTAATATTCGCGAAAGCTTAATTTTATTGATGCCGATTTTAACTATCAAATAAACAATAAATTACTGACTTCTTTCGCTCTATAAAGGTAGTTAACCTTTTTCCTGGGAGGGCGATTAGCTTAATAATTCCGTATTAAGTTTTAATTCTCCAACTACTAAAAAGTCGCTTTATCCTTGGGACTGATAGTTTTTACTCTATCATGAATTAATTTAATAACTAGCCTTTAGGATTCTCCAAGTTACTCTAAATATCGACCTCAGTTTCTTAGGTGAAGTAACCGTTTTTTTAACAACGGTGAGATTCCAGATTTTTTTGATCGATAAACTATCCAATACTCAACAATTATATTGATAGCATCTGGACTGCTCGATTGCAGTAGTTTGCGAGACAGGTTATTATCTTACATCTTCTTATTCTTCTTAGGCCTTTTCGGGCTTATCCTTAAAACTATTCGGTAGCGGCATCTTTTTTGACTAACTACTTCATCGCAACCCGCTTTTAAGAACTGCTGTAATTCCTTATTCTTTCGTTTAAAGAACCGTTCTTATCCTTTCCAGTATTTATCGTTCTGGTGATTGGTTAATTCACTTGATATTTAGGCCTCTTTGGCGCCCTGTTGATGACAATGATATTTCAAAAATAAATTTGTTTGTTCTTTGACTAATTGATAAATTTCTGTTAATTGAATATGAAATTTATAAATATTTTTTAAAAAATTATGTTCCTTTTGTAAATAAGGAATAACAAATTTGCGAATTCTATTTCTAGCATAATAATCATTTTGGTTAGTTTCATCTTCTAAAAAAGAAATTTTTTTATTATTAGCATAATTAATAATTTTTTCTTTTGAAAGATATAAAAACGGTTTCAAAAACACAAATTTTTCCATCAAATAAATAGGTTGCATTCCGCTATATCCTAATAAAGAACTACCTCGTGATAATTTTAATAAAATAGTTTCTGCTAAAATACGGATAGATTATTTGCGTTTCTTTGAAAGCTATCAAATATTACAAACAGCCCCCGTCCAAACGGTGCGAGCCAGTTTCCCAGCACACCGCTTTCCCTAATTTATCCCTTTTCCGGGTTTAACT
>NZ_JAOSIR010000060.1:0-1355 GCF_030586865.1 Candidatus Phytoplasma crotalariae | reverse complement strand
CACGTCTTTGTAAATCTTCTTTTACATTTTGAATAAAAATAATAGAAGAAGGATGCCTAAAATCTAAATATTCCCCTTCTTTCCTATAAGTTGTTATTTCAAAATAATCATTTTCAAAACAAATTTTAACAGAACCGTACCGAATTCTTGTTTTTGGAACATTAAAAATTTCACAAATAGTTTCAGGTAAAAGATTAGTAGTAATATCTACATCTGTAACAGGTTTTTTTAATAAAAAATCCCTAACAGCCCCTCCCACTATAAAAGCTTCTGATTGGTCATATTTTTTTAATATTTTTAAAATCTTTTTAGCTTTATCCATATATAAATTTTCATTTAACATATATTATATTTACACCTTTATGATTATTGAAACTTCTTAATGTGATCAATGGGAGGAATAATTAATCCCACACCAAAAACATTATTACCTACATGCGCTCCTATCACCGGAGTAATAATAACTTCTAAAATATCATTAATATTTAACTTTTTTTTTAAAATTTCTATTAATTTATTTTTCATAGGAGGACGTCCTGAAGTTAAAATATGTAAAAAAAATTTTTGATTTTTCTGATTTTTCGTATAATTTTCGATTTCTCTCAAGATACAATCAAAAGCTTTTTCCATAGTAAAAACTTTTTTAATCATTGTAATAATACCAGGAGATTCTAATTTTAAAATAGGTTTAATATGAAAAATTCTTCCTAAAAAACCTTTAGCAATACTTAAACGACCACTTTTAATTAAATGATTTAAAGAATCTACTATAAAAAAAATTTTATTATTTTTACGCAATTTTTCTAAATATGCTATAACTTCTGAAATTTTAAAACCTTCAGAAAACATACATTCAGCTTGTAAAGCACAATATGCTTCGCAAAAACCAATACTTTGGGTATCAAAAACTATAACTTCTATTTCAGAAGCAACTATTTTACTAGCAGATAGAATACTATTATAACTACCGCTTAATGCACTAGACAAAGTTGTAACAAAAATTTTTTGATAACCTAAACGAGCTATTTGGCGAAAATAATCAACTATTTCTCCTATAGGAGGTTGAGAAGTAGTAGTGATTAAACGAGGATTATTAGTTATAAAATCATAAAATTGATCTGCAGTTAAATTTTCACCATCTCGATATTCTTGATTATTTAAAAAAATTTGTAATCTAATTAATCCAATATTATGTTTTTGATGAAAATAATCTAAACAACTAGTAGAAGTGCTTATCACTTTAATTTTCATATGAAATTAAAATCCTTTTAATAAAAAATATTTATTGTTTTAATTAATTAAAGAATCAAAAATATGAATATAAAAATAAATAAAATAAGAATTATAATAACTCA
>NZ_JAOSIR010000006.1:0-24560 GCF_030586865.1 Candidatus Phytoplasma crotalariae | reverse complement strand
GTTCTCGCAAGAGAGTAAATTAGGGAAAGCGGTGTGCTGGGAAACTTGCTCGCACCGTTTGGACGGGGGCTGATTGTCAATAAAACAACAAATACAAATCGTTGTATAAAACGCAATTAATCTATCCGTATTTTATGTTGATGCTACGTTAGGTGCAGGTGGTCATAGCCATGCTATTTTGAATAAATTAACTAGTGGCACTTTATACTCATTTGATCAGGATATTAAAGCTATTAAACAATGTCAGCAAAGGTTTATTAATTATCCAAATATTTTTTTAATAAATAAAAATTTTGCTTGTTTATATGATGAACTATTAGCACGTAAAGTAAATATGATTAATGGTATTGTTTTTGATTTAGGATTATCATCATTACAAATTAATGATAATACGAGAGGTTTTAGTTATTTACGTAATAATTTTTTAGATATGAGAATGAATTGTAGTAATCCTATTACTGCCCAATATATTTTAAATAATTATTCTTTAGAAGAATTGCAAAAGATTTTTCAAATTTATGGCGAAGAACCAAAATCTCGTATGATTGCTAAAGAAATTATTAAAAATAGACCATTATATATGACTTTTGATTTAGTTAAAATTACTGATAAATTTAAAAATTTTCGTAATAATCGTGGACATAGTGCTAAAAGAGTTTTTCAAGCTTTGCGCATAGAAGTTAATCAAGAATTAAAATGTCTACAATTAGCTTTAGAACAAAGTTTAAAATTATTAAAAAAAGATGGAATTATATTAGTAATTAGTTTTAATTCTTTGGAAGATCGTGTAGTAAAACAGTTTTTTAAAAAAAATAGTTCTCATGATTTGGTGTGGTCTCGTTTACCTGTTCAAAATAAAGATTTGCCAACTCCTGCTTTAAGAATTATAAATAAAAAGGTTATACGCCCTTCTTATGAAGAACAAGAGTTTAATTCTTGTAGTCATTCGGCTAAACTCAGAATAGCTATCAAAAATATATGAAAATAATATTTTTTATATTTTTGTTAAAAATTATATTTTTATTAGAAAATTTTTTTTGTTGATATAAATAGATATATTTTTTTATGATATAATGATAAATGTGTATATTCTGTGAATATTTTATATTATTTGAGGTAATTTCGGAATAATATAAAATATTTTATTTTTTAATTTAAGGATTTTTACAATAAATTAAATTATTATTTTCTGTTAATAAAATTTTTTTTATATACGCTATTATGCTTAACAAAAATTAAAAATTTATATATGTAAATATCAAATAAATATTTTATTTATCCTAAAATAGGAAAGGTAATCTAAGGGATGAAAAAAAAGTCAGAAATTTTTCAAATTTGTTTAAAAACTTATGATTTTAAAATGTTAGAATCAACTGTTACAAAGATTATTGATAGTATTGTTGCTACTGGAGCCGAAATTAAAGGACCTATACCATTACCTACTCGTAAAGAAATATTTACTGTTTTGCGTTCTACTTTTGTTCATAAAGATAGTCGAGAACAATTTGGTCGTTTTACACATAAACGTTTAATTCAAATTATTAATCCTAATGCCGAAACTATTGATGCATTAACGCGTATTAATGTTCCTAAATCAGTTGATATTAGTATTAAACAATAATATAATAATTTAAATTAATTTTAATTTTTATATGTCTATTTAATATTTTTAGATTTTATTATTATTTTAAAAGGAGATATTGTTTAACATGTCTAAAGGAATTTTAGGACGAAAAATAGGTATGACTCAGTTCTTTGATCATGATCAAGGTTTATTAATTCCTGTTACTATTGTTCATGTCGCTAATAATGTTGTTTTGCAACAAAAAAAAATAGAAAAAGATGGTTATCAAGCGACACAATTATCTTTTGCAAATAAAAAAGAAAAAAATACGACAAAACCACTTAAAGGTCACTTTAATAAATATAATTCTTCTCCTAAATTTTTTGTACGTGAGATTTCTTTGAATCATAACAACTCAAATAAATTATCAGAATTAAAACCAGGACAAATTTTAGATATTAATATTTTTAATTCTGGAGATTTTATAGATGTAACGGGAGTTAGTAAAGGTAAAGGTTTTGCGGGAGTTATTAAAAAATATAATCAAACTATTGGTCCAAAAAGTCACGGTTCGCGATTTCATCGTAGACCAGGTTCTAATGGTCCTATTAAAGGTAATCAAAAAGGAAAGCATTTACCTAGTCAAATGGGTTTTCAAAAAGTGACTATTCAGAATTTGAAAATTATATCGGTAATATCAGATAAAGATGTTATTTTAATTAAAGGCAACATCCCTGGACCTAACAAAGGTTTTGTGATGATTAAAACAGCCGTTAAAAAAATTAATAAAGAGGCTATATCTCATGCTTAAGTGTAACGTGATTAATATACATGGTCAACCATGTGATGAAATAATTTTATCCAATAAAATTTTTGGAGTTAAATTGCATCAACAAGCAATTTATGATGTAATTAATCAACAAAGAGCTGCTAAAAGGTTGGGCAATCATAAAACTAAAAATCGTGCTGAAGTTTCAGGAGGAGGTCGTAAACCTTGGGCTCAAAAAGGAACGGGTAGATCACGTCAAGGAACTATTCGTTCTCCTATTTGGCGAGGTGGAGGCCATGCTTTCGCTTTGCAAAAAAGAGATTATCATTTTAAAATTAATGCTAAAGTTAGAAAACTAGCTTTTTATTCCGCTTTATCCTGGCATTTTAAAAATAATACTTTAATAATTTTAGATTCTTTAGATTTAAAAAATTCTAAAACTAAAGAATTTACTAAATTATTAACTGAATTAAAAATCAATTTGAAACATAAAATTTTAATTGCAGTTCCTAAATTAACTGATTATTTAATTAAATCTACTAATAACTTATCTCAAGTAATGTTAGAAAGTGTGACTCATTTTAGTGTTTATCAAATTTTTCAAGCAAAATACTTAATGATTACTCGTCAAGCAATTAATTATTTGGAAGGAAAAGTTGTTAATGAATAAATATTATAAATATATTAAAGATCCTATAATCACTGAAGCAACTAATAAACAGATGGAATTATATAATAAATATTTTTTTAAAGTTGAAAAAAATATTAATAAAATAGAAATTCGAAAAGCTATAGAATATATTTTCAAAGTCAATGTTATGTCTGTTAATATTATTAATGTTCTACCAAAATTTAAAAGAAAAGGTAAATATTCAGGTTATACTTCGGCTTATAAAAAGGCTATTGTAAAGGTTGTTCCGGGACAAAGGATTAGTGATTTGAGTGAAATTAAATGATTTTAAATTTTATCAATTACAAAATTTTTTTAAAGTATATGAAATAAATTAAAGGAAAATAGGTTAATTATGTCTATCAAAAAATACAAACCTACCTCTAATGGCCATAGAAATATGCAATTACAAAGTTTTTCCGAACTTACTACCTCTAAACCAGAAAAAAAGTTATTATTTTTTAAAAATAATACAGGAGGGCGCAATAATCGAGGTGTTATTACCGTTAGAGGTCATGGGGGCGGAGCAAAACAAAAAATTCGTCTTATAGATTTTAAAAGAGATAAAGATGGAATTTTAGGTAAAGTTGCTACTATTGAATACGACCCTAAAAGAAATGCTTATATTTCTTTGATTCATTATCGAGATGGTGAAAAAAGATATATTTTATCTTTAAAAGGATTAAATGTTGGTAGTTATGTTTCATCCGGTTTAGGTTCGGAGATTAAGGTAGGAAATGTTTTACCTCTCAAAAATCTTCCTATTGGTTCAGTTGTAAGCAATGTAGAATTAAAACCTGGTAAAGGCGGACAATTGGCTCGTGGAGCTGGTTCTTACGCTACTATTGTATCGCGTGAAGATAAATATGTTGTTTTAACTTTACCTTCAGGAGAAATTCGTAAAGTTTTAGCTACTTGTAGAGCTACTATAGGTGCTATAGGAAATGATACTTATAAATTAATTAGAAATGGCAAAGCAGGAAGATCTCGTTATTTAAATAAAAGACCTAAAGTTAGAGGTACTGCTATGAATCCTAACGATCATGCTCACGGTGGCGGAGAAGGTCGTAGCCCTATTGGATATGTTTCTTCTAGAAGTTATACTGGTAAACCTGATCGTGGTATCAAAACACGTAAACAAAATAAAAAATCTACAAGTTTAATTTTAAAACGTCGTAAAAAATAAGGAGCAAAATAGCAAATCATGAGCCGTTCTATTAAAAAAGGGTTTTTCGCTGATCATAATTTATTATCTAAAGTGATGCGACAAGAAAAACAAAAAATTAAAAAAACTATAAAAACTTATTCTCGTGATACTAGTATAATACCTGAATTTGTTGGTCATAAGATTTCTGTACATAATGGAAAAGATTTTACAGATTTATTTATTACTGAGGATATGGTAGGCTATAAATTAGGTTCTTTTGCTTTTACTCGTAAATATGTAGTACATGTTAAAAAAGATAAAAGTTCGCAAAAAAAATAAAATTCTAGGAAAGCGAGAAAATTTATAAAATGTTGAATAATGATGTAAAAGCTATCGCTAAGCGAGTGCCGATAGCTCCTAGAAAAGTACGTTTAGTTATTGACTTAATTCGTTATAAAAATATTGAAGAAGCTCAAGCTATTTTGGAATTTACTCGCAAAGCTGCTTCTATAGTAGTTTCAAAATTATTAAAAAGTGCCGTTTCTAATGCTGTTAAGAATTTTAATTTTAATATTAATAATTTATATGTTAAGAAAATTTTTGTTAATCAAGGTGTTAGAATGAAACGCTTATTACCTAGAGCTAAAGGTAGAAGTAATCAAATTCAAAAAAATACTAGTCATATTACTATTTTTTTAGCTCAACAAAAATAGAATTAGAAAGAAAAGGTAGCATTTAATGGGTCAAAAGAGTAGTCCTATTGTTTTAAGATTATCATTGCTTCGTAATTGGGCATCTAATTGGTATTCAGAAGCTAAAAAGGTGCCTTTGTTAATTCATGAAGATTATAATCTTAGAAAATTTATTAATAATTATTATCCTTTGGGAACTATTGCTCGTGTGGAAATTCAACGTTTTAAAAAAGATAATGAAGAAAAGATTGAAATTTTTTTGCATACTTCCAAAATAGGAATTGTTATAGGTGCTGATAATAAAGAAAAAAATAAATTAGTTCAAAAAATATATAAATTAATTAAAAAGAATATTAATATTAATGTGATCGAAGTTAAAAATCCTGATAAAGTAGCTTCTTTAATAGCCCAAAATATAGCTGCACAATTACAACAAAGAGCTTTTTTTAGAGCTGTTCAAAAAATGCATATTCAAAAAGCTTTAAAAGCAGGATTGAAGGGGATTAAAATTAGCCTCAAAGGTCGTTTAAATGGAGCTGAAATCGCTAGAACAGAAACTACTATTAAAGGTATTTTGCCTTTAGGAACTTTTCGTTCTAAAATTGATTATGCATACGTTGCTGCTAAAACTATTCATGGAATTTTAGGTGTTAAAGTTTGGGTTTGTGATGGTAATTATGCTACTCAAGATCATCAAGAAAGTTCTAAAAAAATATCTCACGAAAATATATCTAATACAAAAACAGAAAATTCAGCAAAATAAATAATTTTTTAAATTATTTTGAAATACAACTGAGAATAAGTTATTTATAATCAATAATCATCTTAAATAAAAGAGGTAATTTTTTATGTTAATGCCGAAAAAAACTAAATATCGTCGTTTACATCGTTTAAGTTACGAAGGAAAAGCCAAAGGTCAAACTAGAATTTTGAATGGTAATTATGGTTTAGTAGCTCAACAAGGCCGTTGGATTAGTAATCGACAAATTGAAGCTTCTCGTATAGTTATGACTCGTCATTTAAAAAGAGAAGGTCAAGTATTTATTAATATTTTTCCTAGTTTGCCAATTACTGAAAAAAAATTAGTTCGAATGGGTTCTGGTAAAGGTAACGTAGTTAATTGGGTAGCAGTTGTTAAACGTGGTACTGTGATGTTTGAAGTTCGTGATTTAAATAATATAGAAAAATTCGAAAAAGAAGCTTTAAGATTAGCTTCGCATAAACTTCCTATTAAAACTAAAATTGTTGCAAAAGGGGAACTAATATGAAAATTAATGAAATTCGTAAAATGGGAATGGATGAAATTTTTAAAAAGCTGGAATCTTTTCAAAAAGAATATTTTGAAAAACATTTACAATTAGGATTATCAAAATTAAAAGATACTTCTGTAATACGTAAAATTTGTAAAAATATTGCCCGTTTAAAGACTGTTATCCGGGAACAAAAAAATAAATAAATTTTATCCTAATAGTTATTATTTAAATTTTTATAAGTGGAAATATATAAGCTTAAAAAAATTAATAATAAAAAATAAATATTAATTAAATATTATTAGGATATCTTAAATTAAAAGATAAAAAAAGACATAATAACGTGATAAAATAAATCAGCACTGTTTATTTAAAATTAAAAAATATTTAAAAAATTAGATATGGTTTAAAACATGAGAAATTTTAGAATATTTTAGTTCTTTCTAAGTTTTAAAATTGAAGAAAAATTATTTTTGTATTAATTATCTATAAATTTGTTTTCGATATAATATTATTAATTTTACATTTTTGGATATAATTTGTACTAAATAATTTATTTTTAATATATTATTAAATGATATTGAATGTTAACAAGGAGGATTAAAATATAAATGCGTAATGTGAGAAAAAAAGTTAGAAAAAAACTTTCAGGCATAGTTGTGTCTGATAAAATGTCTAAAACTATAACTGTAGCTGTTAAATATGACAAACAGGATTCATTATATGGCAAAAGTGTCAAAAAAATTAGTAAATTTTATGTTCATGATCCTAATGGAGATGCTAAAATAGGTAATATGGTTTCCATCGAAGAAACTCGTCCTTTATCAAAATTAAAAAGATTTCGTTTAGTAAAAATTTTACGTTCTGTTACAAAGGTGTCTGATTTATGATTCAAGTTAATACACGTTTAAAAGTTTCAGATAACAGTGGAGCTAAAGAAGTTTTAGTGATTGGTATTCCAGGGGATACTGGTAAACGTTATGCTTACATTGGTGATTTAGTTACAGTTTCTGTTAAAAAAACTACTACTACTAGTTTAATTAAAAAAGGTAGTATTTCTAAAGCTCTTATTTTGAGAACTAAACATGGTTTTAAAAGCAAAAATGGTAGTTATATTAAATTTGATGATAATGCAGTTGTTATGGTCAAAGATGATATGACTCCGAGAGGAACTAGAATTTTTGGACCTGCTATTAGAAATCAAAATTTTCAAAAAAATAATTTTTCTAAGTTTATATCTTTAGCAGAAGAAGTTTTAGTGGTATGAGGTTGTTATAAATGCGTATAAAAAAAGGTGATACAGTAGCTATTATTTCTGGCAAAGATCGTTATTTTATAGATCCTACTAGTCAAAAAAAAGTATTTCGTACAGGAAAAGTTATAAAAGTTTTTTTTAAAGAGCAAAGGGTTTTAGTGGAAGGTGTAAATATTGCTATTAAACATAAAACTTTTGACAATGATAATGACCAAAAAGGTCAAATTATTAAAGAAGAAATGCCTATTCACGTTTCAAATGTTGCTCTAATTGATCCGAATTTAAAAATTCCCACTCGTGTAGGATTTCGTTTCGATTCAAATAAAAAAATTCGTTATTCTAAAAAAACAGGTTTAACAATTAGTACTTGAATAAAAAAGGTTAAATAATATGGAAATTAATAAAAATTATACAAAAAATAATACTTTTTTAGCTTTAAAAGAAATTTTTAATGTTCATTCTATTATGCAAGTCCCTAAGATAGAAAAAATTGTGATTAATGTAGGTCTTGGAAAAGCTGCTTCAGATGCTAAATTTTTAGCTGATTGTCGCCAACAATTAGCTTTAATTAGTGGTCAAATTCCTATTAATACCGAAGCCAAAAAATCTATTTCTAATTTTAAATTACGAACTAAAGAAATAATTGGTTTAAAAGTAACTTTAAGAAGTCATAGAAAAGAGTTTTTTTTAAATAAATTGATTCATATTGTTTTGGCAAGAATTAAAGATTTTTCAGGACTTTCTTTAAAATCTTTCGATGGTAAAGGTAATTATAATTTAGGAATCAAAGAACAAATTATTTTTCCGGAAATTAGTTTGGATCAAGTAAAAAGAAATTTTGGCATGGATATTTGTATAGTTACTACGGCTTCTAACGATCAACAAGCTAAAAAATTATTAGATTTTTATGG
Organism: Candidatus Phytoplasma crotalariae; assembly: GCF_030586865.1. NCBI lineage: Bacteria > Bacillati > Mycoplasmatota > Mollicutes > Acholeplasmatales > Acholeplasmataceae > Candidatus Phytoplasma > Candidatus Phytoplasma crotalariae. Next base: position 16,302 of record NZ_JAOSIR010000006.1, on the reverse strand, counting down.
AATGCCTTTTAAAAGGATAAAATAAAAATAGGAGTTAAATGTAAATGGCTAAGAAATCTAAAATTATTAAAAATTTAAAACAAAAAGAAATATTTTTAAAATATTTTCGTATAAGAGCAGAATTAAAACAAAAAAAAGATTATCAAAGTTTAGCTAAATTACCTGTCAATTCTTCTATTGTGCGTTGCAAAAATATAGATAAAATTGATGGTAGAGCTAGGGGTTATATGCGAAAATTTGGTTTATCTCGTATTAATTTTCGTTTATTAGCGAATAAAGGTGAAATTCCCGGTATTGTAAAAATGAGTTGGTAAATATAAAAGGAAGTACAATTATAAAATTATGGTAATGACAGATACTATTGCTGATTTCTTAACAAGAATTAGAAATGCTAATGCAATGAAATATGATGAAGTTTGCGTACCTTATTCGAATTTAAAAATTAGAATGTTAGAAGTACTTAAAAAAGAAGGATTTATTATTAATTTTAATATAGATAAAAAAATTAATGAGATTATTATTTATCTAAAATATAATAAAGAAACTAAAGAAAGTGCAATTAAAGGATTAAAAAGAGTTTCTGAGTACGTTTCAGTTCAAGAAATTCCTAAAGTAAGAAATGGTTTTGGAATAGCTTTAATTTCTACTTCTCGAGGTATTTTAACTGATTATGAAGCTTCATCATTAAATGTGGGAGGACATTTATTAGCTTATATTTGGTAGTAATTTTAATGAAGGAGAAATATTTATGTCACGGGTAGGAAGGAAAATTATTTCAATTCCGGAAGGTGTTGTTGTAGAAATTAAGCCAGATAATCAAATTTTAGTTTCATCTTCACAAGGCAAATTAGAATTTCAATTTAATTCTTGTTTAAGTATTATTAAGAAAGATAATATTATTACTATTACAAGACCTAATAATAATAATTTTATGAAAAAAATTCATGGCACTACTAGAGCTTTATTGAATAATATGGTTCAAGGAGTTAAAAATTTATTTTCTAAAGAGCTTAAAATTACAGGTTTAGGTTATTCGTGTACAGTAGAAGAAGATAAATTAGTTTTTAAATTAGGTTATTCTCATGATATTGTTATGAAGATTTTACCTACTTTAATAGTAGAAGTGAATAAACAAAATAATTTAATAATTATTAAAGGCGTTGATAAACAATTAGTAGGTGAATTTGCCGCAAAAATAATATCTCTTGCGAAACCAGAGCCTTATAAAGGGACAGGAATATATTATGTTGGCGGTTACATCCATCGTAAAGCTGGTAAAAGTGCTAAAAAATAAAAAAGGAATTTATTCGGTTTATGATTAAAAAAGAATCTTCTCAACTTTTAAGACGAAAACGTCATTTACGTTTAAGAAAAAAAATTGTAGGTAGTTCACAAAAACCCCGTTTAAATGTCTCTTATTCTAATAGATATTTTTATGTTCAAATTATTGATGATAATTTAGGTATTACTTTATGTAGCGTTCATAGCAAACATATTAATTATAATATTATTAATACTAAAGCAGCTTCAGAAATTGGCAAAATAATTGCTCAAAAAGCTTTGGCAAAAGGTATTAAAAATGTTGTTTTTGATCGGGGCGGATATCTTTATCATGGTCGCATTAAAGTTTTAGCTGATTCTGCTCGAGCAGAAGGTTTAAATTTTTAATAATATGTTCAGTTATTTAAAAAAATGGAGACATTTATGAAAAGAGAATTATCTAATAAAAAAAAATTTTCTTCATTAGAAGAGAAAATAGTAAAAATTAGTAAAATTGTTAAAGTTGTTAAAGGTGGTCGTCGCTTTCGTTTTTCTGCTTTAGTTGTAGTAGGTGATCAAAAAGGTAATGTTGGATTTGCTTCTTGTAAAGCGCAGGAAGTGTTAGAAGCTATCAAAAAAGCTGTTGAAAAAGCTAAAAAAAATTTGTTTTGCGTTGCTTTAAATGGTACTACTATTCCTCATGAAATTATAGGTCGTTTTGGAGCTACTAAATTTTTTTTAAAACCAGCTTCTAAAGGGACAGGTATTATAGCAGGAGGAACGGCGGCAAGATCAATTTTTAAATTAGCAGGTATTACAGATATTATTGCAAAAACTTTTGGTTCACGTACACATATTAATGTTTTAAGAGCTACAGTTAACGGATTAAAACAGTTAAAAACTATACAAGATGTGGAAAAACTTAGGGGTATTACGTTACAAAATCGTATTAGAGGAATTGCTAAATGAATAATATTCAAATTAAGTTATGCAGAAGTTTAATCGGAAGAAATCCTAAACAAATAAAAACAGCTCATGCATTAGGATTGAAAAAGATTAATCAAATAGTTATTAAGGAAGAAAATGCTGTATTAAAGGGAATGTTAAACATTATTAAGCATTTAATTTCAATTAACAAAAATTTTTAATTTTTAAAAAGATTATTTGGGATTAAATAAGAGAGGAGAGTTTTTATATGTTGAATTCATTAAAACCTGTTCATAAAGCGCGTAAAAGTATTAAGCGCTTAGGTAGAGGTCCAGGTAGTGGATTAGGTAAAACTTGTGGTCGCGGTCATAAAGGACAATTAGCTCGTTCTGGTGGAAAAACACGTGTAGGTTTTGAAGGCGGTCAAACTCCTTTTTTTCAACGTATCCCAAAACAAGGTTTTTATAATATTAATAAAAAAAAATATTCTTTAGTTAATCTTGAAGATTTAGAAATATTTGAAAATGATACTTTAATAACTCCTGAATTATTAATGGAACATAACAAAATTAAAAAAAATAATGATTTGATTAAAATTTTAGCTAAAGGCAATTTAACTAAAAGATTAATAGTACAAGCTGTGAAATTTTCTAAAAAAGCAGAAGAGGCTATTATAAAATCTGGAGGAAAGATTCAAGTTATATAAAATTAAATAAAAAAGGTAAATTTTAATGAGCATGTTAGTAAATTTTATTAAAGATAAAAAACATATTATAAATAAAATTTTTTTAACTTTATTTATTATTTTTATTTATGTAATTGGTTTAAACATATACATCCCTTTTATCCCTCTTAATATTTTACAATTTGCACAATTAAAAAAATTATTATTAAGAGATCTTTCTATATTTAATAGTTCTATGCCTATATATTTTCTTTCTTTAGGGGTAATGCCTTATATTACTGCTTCTATTATTATACAAATTGCTAATAAAATTTTCCCTTTTTTAAAAGAATGGCATGAACAAGGTTCTATCGGGAAATATAAAATTAATTTTATTACTAGATTGCTTACTTTAATAATAGCTTTTGGTCAAGGTTTGGCTTCTATTATTCGTTCTCAACTTTTTGATGTGGCTCAACAAAAAATTTTAGTTTTGCAAGTAGTATTTTTTTTAGTAGTTGGTTCTTTTATTTGTATTTGGTTATCAGATTTAATTACGAATAAAGGTATAGGTAATGGAGTTTCTATTTTTATAGTTATAAGTATAAGTGAAAATTTATCTAAAAGTTTTAAATCTTTATTGTCAAATGATGCATTTTTCAGTACAAGTCAAAAAATTTTAGTTTTATTATCTTTTTTAATTTTATTAATTTTAACTATTATTTTATGTTCTTCTTATTTGAAGATTCCTATTAGTTATGCTACATACAAACGAAATGATACAATTCAAAATCATATCCCTTTAAAAATTAATACTTCTGGAATTTTACCTATTATTTTAGCTAATACTTTTCTTAATATTTTTCCAACTATAGGCGCTTTTTTATCTAATGATAATTATTTTAAAAAATTTATTATTCAGTTGCAAGAATCACAATATTATTATTTAGGTTTAGGTTTTTTTGTTTATCTTTTATTGATTTTGGTATTCTCGTTTTTTTCTGTTTTTATAATGTTAGATCCTTATGACATTGCTAATCATTTATCTAAACAAGATGCTTATTTGGATGGAGTTAAACCGGGACAAGAGACTGTTTATAAAATTACACAAAAATTATTTAAAATTACCCTTATGGGAGCTTTTTCTTTGACAATATTAGCAGCTTTACCTGATATAATTAATTTTATTTTATTTAGCAAATTAAATCGTTTTGCTACTTTTAATTTAGGAGGAACTAGTCTTATAATTGTAGTGGGGGTAGCTATTGAAATTGTACAAAAAATTACAGCTAGTACTAATGTGAATAAATTATATAATAAATTATTTTAATTTTATTAATTATTATTTTTAGTACTTTTAAGAAATAAAAATTTATTTATGAAAATATATAAAATGGAATCAATTATTTTATGTTCACTGTTAAAAACAAAGATGAAATCGCTATAATGAAAATGGCAGGTAAAATTTTATCCCGAATTAAGACAAAATTAATTTTTTTTTTAAAAGAAGGTATATCCACAGGGAAGTTAGATTTTTTGGCTAATAAATTTATGCAAGAGTATGAAGTGATTTCTGCTTTTAAAAATTATGATGGTTTTCCGGGACATATTTGTACTTCTGTGAATGATGCAATAGTTCATGGAGTACCCTCTGATCAACAAATTTTAAAAAATGGTGATATTATAACTCTAGATTTAGGAATTAAATATAAAGGTTATTTTGTAGATGCTGCTTTTACATATGCTATAGGCAATATTCCTGATAAGACTATTAAATTGTTGAAAGATACTCAAGAAGCTTTATATAAAGGTATTGAGCAAGTTCGTCCGGGTAATCGAATATCAGATATTTCGAAGGCTATTTTTAAAATTGGTAGTTTGAATGGTTATGGTATTATCGAAAATTTTTCTGGTCATGGCATTGGTAAATTTTTACACGAAAAACCTTATATTTTTAATTTTAATTTTGTGGAAAAAGATTATGTATTAGTGCCAGGAATGACTTTTTGTATTGAACCAATGTTTACTTTGGGTAGTAAAGAAGTTCAAATACTTTATGACGGTTGGACAGCAGTTAGCAAAGATAATAGTTTAAGCGCTCATTTTGAACATACTATTGCAGTTACTTCTCAAGGTTATGAAATTTTAACATTATAAATTTGTAATAAAGGGGATTTTTTTTGAAATATTATATGGAAAAAATAAGTATAGATGCTTCAGTTATCGGAACATTGCCGGGTGCTAAATTTAAATTGGAATTACCTAATAAAAAAAATATAATAGCTTGTATTTCAGGTAAAATACGTAAAAATAATATTCATATTTCTTTAGGTGATAAAGTAAAAGTAGAATTTAGTTCAGATTCCAAAGATATAGGCCGTATTGTTTATCGTTATAAGTTATAAATTGTAAAGGAATTTTAAAATTATGAAAGTTCGTGCATCTGTAAAAAAACGTAGTGCCGATGATATTATTGTTCGACGTAATAAAAAAGTATTTGTTATTAACAAAAAAAAACGTCGTCATAATCAGAGACAGGGTTGATACAGAAAGGAGTATATTTTAAATGTTAAGAATTGCAGGAGCAGATATTCCTGGTACTAAAAGTATTTTAATTGGTTTGACTTATATTTATGGTATAGGGATTAAAACATCTCGTAAAATTTTGCAATCCATTAATATTGATGGTAATATTCGAGTAAAAGATTTGCAAGAATCCCAATTAACCGCTATTAGGACAGAAATTAATAAATTAAATGAAAAAGGTTTACTCAGAAGAGAACTTTCTTTAATGAATATCAAGAATTTAATAGCTATTAATTCTTATAGAGGTAGAAGGCATAATTTGGGGTTGCCAGTAAGAGGTCAAAATACCCGTAACAACGCCAAAACATCTAGAAAAAATCGGCAAGTAAATTTATCAGATTTAGTTAAAAAAAATAATAATCTCAAAAAAAGAGGATAATTTAATTTATGTCTTCAAAAAAACAAACAAAAAAAGATAAAAAAGTTAAAAAAAATATTCCTGTAGGAATTATTCATATTAAAACTAGTTTTAATAATACTATTATTAATTTTACAGATGAACAAGGTAATACTATTGTACAAAAAAGTGCTGGTAATGCAGGTTTCCGTGGTAGTCGTAAAAGCAATTTATTTGCTGCTCAACAAGTGGCTAAAAGTGTTGCTGAAATAGCTACTAAAATTTATGGCGCTAAAAGCGTAGAAGTACGTTTTAATGGTATTGGTCTTGGCCGTGATACTGTTTTAGTTTTTAAAGAAGCGGGGTTATTTGTTTCATGTTTTAAAGAAGCTACCCCTGTTCCTCATAACGGTTGTAGACCTCGTAAACGTCCTCGGGGATAAAAAGGATATTGACATGACAAAATTACAATTTTTAAAACCTATAATGCAAATTCAAGAAAAAGAAAATTCTAATTCTAATTGTAGTATTTTTATGATTCAATGCTTATCTTCTACTTATGGTAATACTTTAGGAACACCTTTAAGAAGAATTTTACTTTCTTCTTTGCCAGGGATTGCTATTGTTAATGTTAAAATTGAAGGTGTTAAACATGAATTTAGTTTTATAGAAGGTATTACTGAAGATGTAATGACTATTTTATTGAATTTAAAAGGAGTAATTTTAAGTTCTGATTATGATTCTATAGACGATTTTGAACAAAAATTGGAAATAGATGTAAAAGGTCCTAAGGAAGTTACAGCATCAGATTTTAAACCTGTTACTGGAATTAAAATTATCAATCCTTCTCATGTAATAGCAACTTTAAGTTCGAATGCAGAATTAAAAATGGAAGTCACTGTTCGTAGAGGTATCGGTTACAAAGGATCTGAAGAAAATAAAATTTATAATCGTGGCGAATTTGGGGTTATCGCTATAGATTCTATATATACTCCTATTGTTCGTAGTACTTTTCATGTAGAATCTAAATTAGGTAATAAAGAAGAATTAATTTTAGAAATTGAAACTAATGGCGCTATTACTCCTAAAAAAGCTTTAGCTTTAGCAGCTAAAATTTTATTAGATCATTTAGCTGTTTTGGTCGAATTATCAGAAGAAACTCAAAAAATTAATTTTATTCAAGAACCTGAAAAATCTCATCATAATCATGCATTAGATTTTAAAATTGAGCAATTAGAATTATCAGTTAGATTATTAAATAGTTTAAAAAAATCTAAAATTTTTACTGTTCGAGAATTAGTTAGTCATCAAGAAGAAGAAATTACTAAATTAAGTAGTTTAGGAAAAAAATCTTTCGAAGAACTTAAAGAAAAAATGAAGAATTTAGATTTGCATTTTGGTATGTTAAATAAATTAGAATAATTTGAATAAAATAAAATTATAAAAATACATAAAGAAAGAGGATAAGCATTTTATTATGAGTTTTAGCAAATTAAGACGTAATAAATCTCAAAAAAAATCTTTATTAAAAAATTTAGTATCCAGTTTAGTAATATCTGAACAAATAACTACCACTTTACCAAAAGCTCAAGAATTACGTCGTATGATGGATAAAGTTATTAATTTGACTAAAACATCAAATTTAGCTAATCATAGAAGAGCTTTAAATTTATTTTTTAATCAAAAATTTAGTAATAATCAAACAATTTTACGTAAGTTAGTTGAGGAAATTTCACCTAAATATAATGATAGATTAAGCGGTTATACGCGTATTATTAAAACTGAATTTCGTCGTGGTGATTCTGCTCCTATGGCTATTATTCGTTTTGTTTGAAGTAAATATTTTTGTATTTTTGATTCATATTTATAAGTTTAAGTTGTTTTATTCTATTTAATTTTTTAATTTTAATGAAATTTATAAATATAATATAAAACCAAAAATATTAGATTTTTAAGGTAGATTATGATTGTTGTTGAAAATTTGTATTTTAGTTATAAAGATGTTGAAATTTTAAAAAATTTAAATTTTTGTATTCATTCTGGCAAATGGATTTCAATTATAGGTGGTAATGGTTCGGGTAAATCTACTTTAGCTAGAATTTTGGTTGGTTTATTGCCGATTTTAAAAGGTAAAGTTATTATCGATAATATTGTTTTAACAGAAGAAAATTTATTTTTATTACGTGCTCGTATGGGTATTATTTTTCAAAATCCAGATTATCAATTTATTGGTTGTGATGTAAAACATGATATTGCTTTTGGATTAGAAAATCAAAATTTACCTCGTGAAGTGATGGAAAAAAAGATTTTTAATATTGCCCAAAAGTTAAATATTTTGCATTTATTGGATTGTAATCCTCAAGAATTATCTGGAGGTCAAAAACAACGAGTAGCTATTGCATCTGTTTTAGTTATGGAACCGAAAATTATAATTTTTGATGAACCTACATCTTTTTTAGATCCTCAAGGGACCCAAGAAATTTATAATCTTATCGAAGATATTCATCAAAATAATAATATAACTTTAATTACTATTACACATGATTGGGAATTTGCCTTTCGAAGTGATGAAATTATTTTTTTACAAAAAGGTAATCTTTTAAAAAAAGATATTCCTATTAATTTTATGAAAGATGAAATATTTTTAAAAAATAATTTTATCAATTTGCCTTTATTTTTAAAACTTTATTATCGATTACAACAAGATTTTAATCGCTTATCAAAACCACCTATTATTTTGTCTAAATTGAAGGATTTTTTATGGCAATACAATTTAAAGATGTAAGTTTTTCTTATGATAAATATAGCGTTTGTGCTTTAAATAAAATTAATTTATCTATTAATCCGAATCAAGAATTTATTGCTATTGTTGGTCCTACAGGTTCAGGAAAATCTACATTAGTACAAATAATGAATGGTTTATTATTGTCTGAAGTAGGTATAGTAAAAATTTTTAATAAAATTATTAATTATAAAACTTCTTCAGCATTTTTGAATAATATAAAGCGGAAAATAGGTTTAATTTTTCAATTTCCTGAATATCAATTGTTTGAATCTACTGTTTTAAAAGACGTTTTGTTTGCTTTTGCAACTGATATTAATAAAAATTCTAACGAATTAAAAAAAAAAGCTATAAAAATCTTAAATAAAGTTGGAATTAGTAGTAATTTTCTGAATACTTCTCCTTTTAAGTTATCCGGAGGTCAACAAAGAAAAGTTGCTATTGCAGGAATTTTGATTATGGAACCGCAGATTATTATTGCAGATGAACCAACAAGAGGATTGGATGCTCAAGGTTATACAGATATAATGAAAATTTTTAAAGATCTTTATCAAGCAGAAAAAAAAACAATTATTTGTGTTACTCATGATATGAATTTGGTAGCTCAATATGCTACTCGTGTTATTTTTATGGAAAAAGGTCATATTATTTTTGATAATTCTAAAGAATTTTTTTTTAAAACTTTTAAATTGCATAAATTTAATTTATATGAACCTAAAACTTTTAGTCTTTTAAAATTAATGCAAAAATCTTTTAATATTCCTTTTCATCCGGTTTATTCTGAAAAGGAATTTTTAGCTTATTTACGTAAATTTTATACAGGCGGAATTGAAAGATATGATAAAAACAAATGATAAAAATAATATAGCATCATATCGTAATAGTTTTTTTTTATATTCGATTCATCCTGCTGTTAAAATATTTATTTTTTTTTGTTGGTTAAAAATTATTTTAGGTTTAAATTTTTCATTAAATTTTATACATAAAGATTTGGTAAATATTTTTTTTTATATAATTATATTAATAGTTAATTTTTTCTTAATATTTTGGTTGTTGCAAAAAACTAATTATTCGTGGGTAAAATTGCTTAAGAAATTTTCACATTTAAATTGGTTAATTATATTGAGTTTAATTTTGAATTTATCTACTGTTTCTAAATCAAGCGATGATATTAAAATTTTCATGTGGAATAACTTTTATATTTGGTGTTTCATTACTTTATTATTTTTTATTTTTAAATATTATTTTGTAAATAGTTTTTATAGTTATTTTTTTCTGATAATAATTTTGTTATTACCTCGTTTTTTTGTTTCTCGAAGTTGGTTCATTAATGAAACTCAAATATTATTTTTATCTTCAAATTATATATGGAAAACTTTTTTTGTTATTATACGTATTTTAATGATTTTTTTAGTTTTTGCTTTATTTTCTGAGACAACTTCTTTTATTGAAATAAACGATGGATTAGAATTTATTTTAAAACCTCTTAAAAAAATTAATTTTCCTTTAGAAACTTTAACTATGTTATTATCATTAATTTATATGTTTATACCTTTCTTATTATCCGAATCACAAAAAATAATAAAAGCACAAACTTCTCGAGGTATTGATTTAAATACTCAAAATATTTTTAAAAAAATTTATTATTTTATTTCTTTATTAATACCAATTTTTGTTCTTTCTTTTCAAAAATCTTCAATTTTAGCTAATGCTATGGAATCACGAGGTTATATTTTAGGAGCTCCGCGCACAAAATTAACTTATTATTATATGAGTTATCTTGATTATTTGATATTATTTTTTCATTTATTATTATTGTGTTGGAGTTTTTTTATTTGATTTTTAATCATTTATAATTAAGATTTTAATCATTAATTTTTTAGTTAAAATTTATTTATTTTTTATTTTAATGCGGAAGTTAAAGGTAAAAATTATGTTTATTTCTTTCGAAGGTGGAGATGGCGTTGGTAAAACAACTCATGTTTTGTCTTTATTTCAAACTATTAAAAAGCGATATCCAGTAATTATGACTAGAGAACCTGGTGGTTGTAATTTAGTTAAATCTATAAAACAAATTTTAATTAATACTCATAATAAAATCGATTTTGTAACAGAATCTTTATTATACGCAGCAGATAGAACAGAACATCTTCAACAAGTTATCAAACCAGCTTTATCAGATAATAATATTGTTATTTGTGATCGATATTTAGATTCGTCTTTTGTTTATCAAGGTTATTTGAGGAAATTAGGTATTAAATTTATTCGGCAAATTAATTATTTAGCTTATAAATTATTGCCTGATATTACTTTTTATTTAGATTTGGAACCGGAAATAATTTTAAAAAGATTATATGCTCGAAGTAAATCTAAATTAGAAGGATTTGACGCGCAAAAACTATTTTGGCACCAACAAATTAGAGATGGTTATTTAAAACTTTACCATTTATATCCAAAAAGAATTTTTAAAATTAATACTAATAATCTTTCTTTTGAAGAAGTTCATATAATTATTTTGAATAAATTACGTGAATTATTCCGATTAAATATATAAATATTATGTCTAATAATTATTTAATAGAATATTTTAGAATGTTAATGCGTGATCAAAAATTATCTCATTTATATTTGATAGAAACTAATTTGAATGCTCAAATGAAAAAATCATTAATTATAGATTTAGTATATGAATTTTTGCAAAAAGATAATATTAAACCTGATGTTTTAAAAAAAATGATTATAGAAAATAGTTATCCTAATTTTTATTATTTACGTGATGATAAAAATTTTTCTGTTAGTAAAGAACAAATTTTAGAAATGTATAATTATTTTACACAAACGTCTTTAATTCAAAAAAAAAAAATTTACGTTATAGAATCTATAGAAAAGGTTAGTTATAATGCGGCCAATAGTTTGCTTTATTTTTTAGAGAATCCTATAAATGAAAATATTTTAGGTATTTTATTCACTGAAGATCGTAATTTAGTTTTACCTACTATTGTTTCTAGATCACAATTTTTATGCTGGCATCCTTATTCTCAAAATTCTTGTTCGAATGTTTTGGATTTGCAAAAAGATATTTTTGATAAAATATTATTGAATTTATTAAAAGAAGTTAATAAACAAGAAATTTACTTATTGAATAAAAATTATTTTTTTAATTTGAAAAAATTTTTTTTAATTTTTTTGGAAAATTTTCAAACAAAATCTTTTTCTAATCAATTATTGTATGAAACATTTAATTTGATGATTTATGAGTATTTTTTTAGTGATTTTTTGTTTATATTAAGTAATTTTTTTATAGATTTATTATTTTATCAAAAAAACCAAAAAACGAGGCATAATTTTCCGAAATATTTGTTTCAAATAGGTAATTTAATTTCTTTATCAGAAATAGAAATTATAAATTGGTTAAGAATTTTTAATGATTTAGAACCTATAAGTTTAAAAATGGAAAATAAATTTTGTTGGTTAGCTTTAATTTTAGAAATTAAAAAAAAATAATAATTATGATGGATATGAATTATGTTATACATTCAAAAAACTTTTCAAGAGAAAAAAGCTACTTTATATTTAGTTGCTACTCCTATAGGTAATATGTCAGATTTAACTTTTAGAGCTTTAAATATTTTAAAACAAGTAGATTACATTTTGGCTGAAGATACTCGTCAAGCTTATAAAATTTTGAAATTTTATAAATTCGAGAATAATTTATTGTCATTACATCAATTTAACGAAAAACAAAGAATTCCTCAAGTTTTATCTTTATTGCGGCAAAATAAAGATTTAGCTCTTATTAGTAATGCAGGAACTCCTTTGATTAGTGATCCAGGTTTGTTATTAGTTCGTGAAGTACAAGCATCAGGTTTTTACTTGTGTCCTTTACCGGGAGCTTCTGCTGTTACAACTTCTTTTAGTATTTCTACTTTCGCTTTACCTTTTTTATTTTTAGGTTTTTTTCCGAAAAAAAGAATACAAAAAGAAAATATTTTATTAAAATATCGTTTTTTCGAAGGAACTTTAATTTTCTTTGAATCTCCTTTACGTTTATTAGAGACTTTGTTATTGATTCAAAAACTTTATGTTCACAGAAATATTAATTTATCTAAAGAATTAACGAAAAAATTTGAAACTATTATTTGCGGGGATATTAATGAGATTTTGCAAGAAAAAGAAAAATTATCCTTAAAAGGCGAATATGTAATCATTATTGATAAAAACAAATTTTTGTCACCATTTCAAGATTTAACTTTGGAAGAACATTTTTTATTTTTATTGAAACAAGGTTATTCTCGGAAAGAAGCCTTGAGTTTTTTATCTAGAGAACGTAAGATCTCTAAAAAACAAATTTATAATCAATTTCAGATAAAATAGTTTGAATTAGAATTTAAGGAGTAATTAAAATTAGTTTATATGGTTTCAAAAGATAAATTTTTTATTACTACTTCAATTGTATATACTTCATCTTTGCCTCATATAGGTAATGTTTATGAAATTATTTTAGCAGATGCTATATCACGTTTTAAAAAAATGGAAGGATATTCTGTTTTTTTTCAAACAGGAACAGATGAACATGGTCAAAAAATAGAAAATAAAGCTTTAATAAATAAAATGTCTAATCAAGAATATGTTGATTATATTTCTAATGAAATTAAACAAATTTATGATTCGGTTAATATTCAATATGATTATTTTATTCGTACTACTGGTGAAAAACATAAGAAATATGTTCAAAAATTTATAAATCAATTATTCGAACAAAAAGATATTTATTTAGGAGTTTATCAAGGCTGGTACTCTATCGCTGAGGAAAGTTATGTTTCCGATAAAGATTTAATTGATAATAAATTACCTAGTGGCGAAACTCCAATTTGGATGAAAGAAGAAGTTTATTTTTTTAAATTATCCAAATATCAACCAATTTTATTGCAATATTTAAAAGATCATCCTGATTTAATTAAACCAGTTGCGCGTAGAAAAGAAATTTTAAATTTATTAAAAGAACCTTTGGCAGATTTATCAATTTCAAGAACTTCTTTTAGATGGGGAATTCCTTTGCCTTTTGATAATGCACACATCACTTATGTTTGGTTTGATGCTTTAAGTAATTATATTACAGGTTTATTAAAATTTCCGCAATCAAATGATGATCAACTCTGGCATGAAGATTTAAATTTTGTTAAATATTGGCCGCCTGATTTACAAATTATAGGTAAAGATATTGTGAAATTTCATTTAATTTATTATTTGAGTTTTTTATTTGCTTTAAAATTACCTTTGCCTAAACAATTTTTAATTCATCCTTGGATTTTATTTAATAATCGCAAAATGTCTAAATCGACTCAAAATGTAGTTTATGTAGATGATTTAAATAAAATTTTTCCTATTGATGCTATTCGTTATTTTGTTTTACATGAAATTCCATATGTTTCTGATGGTTGTTTAACTTATGATTTAATGTTTGAACGTTATAATACGGATTTGATAAATACTATTGGTAATTTATTAAGTCGTTCTATAGGCATGTTAAAAAAATATTGTGATAATAAAGTTATTAAAGTTAATAATTTTGAAAATGAATTAGGATTAAAATTATCAAATTTTGCTCTTTCGGTTTTACCAATAATTCGTTTATGTATGAAAGATTTTAAAATATCTGAAGCTATCGAACATATTATGAATTTGGCACGTTATGGTAATAAATATATCGATTTAATAAAACCATGGGAATTATTTAAAAGTAATTCTTCTCAAGATATTAATAAATTAAATTATTGTTTATATAATACAATAGAAATTTTACGTTTTATTGGTGTTTTATTACAACCTTTTTTGCCAACTACAGCTAAATGTATTTTAGATCAAATTCAATCAGAAGAAAATACTTTTGAAAGTTTAAAATTTTTCGGTATTACCAAAAATAAAATTTTAGTCGGTAAGAAAGATAAACTATTTCAGCGTTTTGAAAAATAAAATTAAAAATATTTTTTTAATGAATCATTTTGATTTAGACATAAAAAAATTTTATTATTTCGATAAATAAACCTAAAAAAGTATAATTTTCTTTTTATAAGATTAAAATTGTAAATTAAATTATTTAAAAAGGATTTTAAATGAGAATAATACCTTATGAATTATATCCATACGCCCCTGATATTTCTTTATGTGCTTTAAGAAAAGAATTTGGTATGTATGATTATTGTTTAAACAAAAATATTAAAAACAAAGCTATGCAACCTTTTTTAGATTTAGGTCGTAATTATTTTAATTTGTCTATTAATAAATGGGTTTTAGAAATGCATCAAAGAATTTATTATGTTAATAGTTTTCATGATTTTTATGCTAAAAATCATAATTATACAATCGTTAATACAAATTTTTTAGTAATTTTAGAATGTTGTTTACAATGGGAATTAAAAAGGTTTATGCCTCATAATAAAAATATATCATGGTATATCATTATTAAATCTTTCTTATCCGTTGATAATCAAAATAATTTATACGATTTATTATCTTTAGATATGTATCAATATTTAAAAAACTGGTATTGTGATAATTTTATGTTTTCCAATAAGCAAGGAAATTTAAAACCTAAAAATCTTGATATGAAAAAAGTAATTTTATTTTTTAAAAAAAATTTATTTTAATATTTTATTTGATAATAAAATTATAAATAGATTGATAATATGATTAAAGCGCTAAAAGGGCTTAAATATCAAGTAAGTTAACAAATTACCAGGCGAATACTCTCGATGAAGTTAAAGGATGAATTAATATTTAACTAAATCTGAAGATAAAAAACCGAATTCAAAATTCAATATACTATAAAAAAGATGACAGTTAATTATATTTATATGTAAAATTCCAAAAAAATAACACGAAAGTCCAATTGACACTTACTTAATCTTGAAATAAAAAGTTCTGAAACAATTCTTAGAATAAGAACGAGATTATTACTTTGGTTACGTTCACGTTCGCAATTATTATTTCAAATTAACCGATTTCTATCTTCACTTTAATCCTGAAAATGATAATTAATTTATTAATTTTAATATTAAGTTTAAAGTTTAATCAAAGGATTTTATAAACCTTTTTATTCATTATATTTATTTACACGACAAACTATTTTATTAATCAATATTTATTTTGTTCTTGTAAACTCTAAAATAAAAAAAATTTAAGTTTTATTTGTTTAATTGATTGTTTGTGGCTTTTTTATAATTTTCAAATAGAAAACAAACATTTTTATCATCAAAGAAATTTGTTTGAGATTTTAGTTATTTATTTAGAACATATATTTTTAACTTTAATATTTTCATATTATTACTTTTTTAAATAAAACTTCGTTAAAATTAAAAAATTTTTATATTGGATATTATGTGTTATTTGGCAAAATCTCCTTATCAGATTATAGATTTAAATATAAGTTTTAAGTAATTTATTATTTTATGGTATAATTTTGTCATGAATATCTATTGCTTCTTTAATATTAATTCAAATCAAAAAAAAATTATAAAAACATAATTTAATCCAAACAAACTCGCTCAATTTGGCGAGTTTTTTTATTTAACAACTTTTTTTTAAAATCTATAAGCCAAGGAAATTAATCGTTTAAGCGAGAAATTCGAACAAAAAATCCATCAATAGGTACCAACAAAGTTTGCATTTTCTAGACCTTGAAGATAATATTAAAATTTAGAAAACACTTCAAGAAAATATATCTAAAAAAATTTTGAAATTCTTCAC
>NZ_JAOSIR010000059.1:0-1582 GCF_030586865.1 Candidatus Phytoplasma crotalariae | reverse complement strand
CCGACTCTAACTTTGAATTAACCAATTTCCATCTGCACTTCAACCCTGTTCGTAAAACTTTATCCCTTTATCAAGATAAACATCATTATGATAAAGCTCAAGAAGCCGAATATCTTTCACGAACTAATAACGATTGGTAATTTAAACCTATTATTATCATCAACTTTATTTACTCACTAAGACCCTTTTTAGGGTCTTTTTTTATTTAATACCTCGGAAAGGAAATAAAAACCTATGTTCATTAATAAAATCTTACCAATTTTACCAAATAATATTCTCTTTTTTATCATCACTTTTCTCTTATTATTACCTCTAACCACCATTTATTATGTCATTAAGTTCTATCTTTTCACAGCGAAAGTTAGTATTGACCGCTTCTCTCAAGGAATTATGGTCCAATTTTACCAATATTTAACTAAGGAGCAATCTCATTATGTGGCATCTCTTTAATTCTTGGTTAACCAAGATAAATCATCTTTGGTATCAGATAAGTAGTTCTTTTTTGACTTACCAAAATCAATGGTTAAATTTAGGGTTATTAATAATTATGTTATTGTTTCTTCCTCATTTATTATCTTTAATTGATTTTATCCTGAAAGTTTTTTATTACTTTTTGTGTTTTTTTTATTATTTAGGAAAATATCTATTATTATTATTGAAAAAAATTTTTAAGAAAGAATGAAAATTATGCGCATCAAAAATTTAAATCAACGGACCAAATTATGGTACCAACACCGTCAAAAATATATTAACGCTTCTGAAATTGCTTCGATAACAGGGTTAGATCCTTTTCGTTCGCGAGAACAATTAGTTCATGATAAACTCTTTGGGACAACTTTTACCGCTAACCAATATACTCTTCATGGCCAAAAAATGGAACCGATTGCCAGAACATTTTTTAGCCAAAAAACTCTTTTACCTTTCGAAGATGCTATTTTTGTTGATGATCAAGTGCATTTTTTTTCCGCTTCTTTAGATGGTTACAACGAACAACATCAAGCTGTTTTAGAAATTAAATGTCCTTTTGTGAATGAAAAGCAAGAAGTTTCTAGCACTTGGACTAGTTTTTTAAACAATCCCCAGTCAGAAAATATTCCTCCCTATTACTGGGCCCAAGTTCAATGTCAACTTTTTTGTGCTCAAGCGAAATTGGCTTACTTTTTAGTTTATTTTCACGATCAAAACTATCACGTGGTACGGATTTATCAAGACCATCATTTTATTATCAAAATGATCGAAGACAGTAAAAAATATTTAGCATTACTACATAACGCTAAACAAGAATTAACCCAAACTACTTATTTAAAACAATTAAGCAAAATCAAATAAAGACCTTCCATTGGAAGGTCTTTAATATTAAAAACTAAAGGAGTTTTAATAATATGTATGAAATTTTTATTTGTATATTGGAGATTGTGATGCTTGGTTCCTTTTTAATGAGTTTTTTGATCATGATTAGTTTGGTGTTTGAATCGTTAAATCAAGTTGAAAAGTTAACAAATGAGCTTCGTTCTCGAGATAAAGAAATTAAAAAGCTCAAAAATGAGATTAAAAAGAGAAAACCATGAAAACAACTAAAAAA
>NZ_JAOSIR010000058.1:0-1633 GCF_030586865.1 Candidatus Phytoplasma crotalariae | reverse complement strand
GTTTGCTTAAAATTTGGAAAAATGATTTATTTGATATCGTTGTGAACATATATAAAATATAAAATTTTATAATTTTTATTTTTAAAAAATACGTTTGCATAGATAAAAAAATTCCTCTTGAAATAGGAGGAATTATGGGTTTTAATTTTAATTATTTTGTTTCTATAATTTTTATAAATGGTTTTAAATTGAAAGTTACTTTTTTTGTTTTTTTTGAAATATTTTTGTAAATTTCAGATTTTTTTTCTTTTAATTGAAGGTTTTTTTCTTCTAATTTTAAAATTTCTTTTGTATCCGCCAAATTTAAATTAGGATTTTTATTATTTCTAAAATAATATATTTCTTCTTCTAATTGTTTTTGTTGTATTGATAATTCTAATAATTTTATATTCATATTTTTGTTATCAGAGATCAATTCTTGTTTTTTTATCGCCATAACTTGATTATTATTTGTCATCAATAATAAACCTAAAATAATAACTAAAAATAATTTTAAGAAATATAATTTATTTTTTACTAAAATCATTGTCTATCTCTCCTTTTATTGTTGGTATATTTCTCGATTGAGAAAGAAAATTTATAAAGATATTTTTAATATTAATTTGTTTTATTGTGTTTATTTTTTTAAAAAATTAAATTTTGTTTTTAAGAATTCTATTTTAGTTTAAAAAAATAATTTTTTTAAATTGTATTGGAAATACATTATATTGATTCATTAATTTTAAAATCTTTTTGATCAAATATTAACTAATTGTTATCAAATAATATATTCATTATTAATATAACTTAACTAAATTAAAAGTACAACAAACAAAATATTTATTAATTAAATTATAATGGGAGGATAAATTATTATTTATAAAAATATTTTTTTATATTAATTTTTTATCTAAAATTTTTAATAAATCTAATTTAATTATAATCATTTTATTTTTTATGTTAAAATTTTTAATAGAAATCAATTTTAATTAGAAATTAAATAATCTAAAAATGAATAAAATAATAAACAAAAAATTATTAATAATATTTTTATTACTTCTTTTTATTTCAATATTTTATTATCTTTTAATTGTTAAAAAAAATAAATTTTTCATGCTTAATCATTTTCAAAATCATAATTTCACTCATATTCCCAAAATACTTCAAGGACAACCAAAATCTGAATCTACAAAAGAAGAAGACTTGAAAATTTTAAATAAATATTCTCATTTATTACGTTTTATAGAAAAAATTTATATAAAATATCAAAATAAAATTAAAAAAATTGATAAAGAGTTAAATTTATATCAAAAAGATTCTTTGATTTTAAATAAAGAGTTACGTCATTATAAAAATTTAGAAAAAATTTTTAATAACAAAATAGTCCGAATCACAAAAGAATTAAATTGGAAAAAACAAATATTAATAGAAAATAAAATTTATTCTTTTAAAAAATCTTCTTTAATGATAGAAGAACAAAATCTTCAAGAATTAAAACAAAACAATGATGACATGCAAAAAATAATACAAGCAAAAAAAGATCAAATTCAACAGGCAAAAATAAAAATAATTGAATTGGCCAAAGCTAAAAATATTTATCTTGAAACACTATACGATTTAAGCGGTTACCCAAAATCCCAAATTTTAAGCAAAA
>NZ_JAOSIR010000057.1:0-1656 GCF_030586865.1 Candidatus Phytoplasma crotalariae | reverse complement strand
ATTAAGAACAAAAAAGATAAAAGATATTAATTCTTTCTGATTTTAGAAATTTATCATGAAAAAATCGAAAAAGATGCGAACTGGTGTAGTTCGAGAGATAAAAATATCTTATTATCATCAGATAATTAATTCACCAATATTTGATATTAAAGAATTTAAGAAACAAAGAATGATTAGAATAAACAACTAATGAGTGGTAACACAAGGTTAGTCTTTACAAGAAGGTAAATTATGGCAAGCCGGATGCAAGGAAACTTGCTCGTCCGGTTTAGATGGGGGCTATTTGTAATAGATATCAGAAAGATAAAATAAATTTTGAAATCAAAACGCAAATAATCTATCCATATCTCAAGGACATCCTGATAAAATAGCAGATCAAATTTCTGATGTTTTATTAGATGCTTATCTTAAACAAGATTCTCATGCTAAGATCGCTATTGAAACAATAGTTACTAAAAATAAAGTTATTCTTTGCGGTGAAATTAAAAGTTCTATTAATTTAGAACAAAAAAAAATAGAAAATATTGTTCGAGAGACAGTAAAAGATATAGGATATATAAATAAAGAAGATAATTTTTATTATTCAGATTTGTTAGTTGTTAATTTGATAAATAAACAATCTGAAGAAATTAATAGGGCTGTTTCAGTTAATGGTGGCGCCGGAGATCAAGGTTCAATGTTTGGTTACGCTACTAACGAAACACCCCAATATATGCCATTACAGTTTATATTATCTCGAAATTTAGCTCTACAATTAAATAAAATAAGAGAAGAGAAAATTTTACCTTTTTTAAAACCGGATGGTAAAACGCAATTAACTATAGCATATGATGAAAAAGGCAATTTATGTTATATTGATTCAATTGTGATTTCTTCTCATCATAGTAATATTATGAAAAATAATAAAACTTTTTCAAATGATATTATACAATATGTTATTAAACCTGTTATTCCTATGAAATTTATAAATGCTAAAACTAAATTTTATATTAATCCGGCAGGAAGTTTTATCCAAGGAGGTCCTTCTTTTGATACTGGTTTAACAGGAAGAAAAATTATTCAAGATAGTTATGGTAGCGAAATACGTCATGGAGGAGGTTGTTTTAGTGGCAAAGATGCTTCTAAAGTTGATCGTAGTGGAGCGTATATGTTAAGGTATTTAGCTAAAAATATTGTTGCTTCTGGTAGGGCGCCAAAGATGCCTAAATTTCGTGCTATTTAACCAATAGCCAGGGCCGATAAACCCTGAAAGGAGATGGTCGGTCTAACAAACGAAAGAATGTTAGATTACAGCAGACCATAAAAGCGGGTTGCGACGAAAGCAAATTAGTCAAAAAGACTTCGCCACCAAATAATTCTAGGGAGAAGCCTGCAATGGCCTAAGAAGGAAAATTGATGTAATAGAAGAACCTGTCTCGGAAGTTGCTTAAACGAACAGTCCAGAGCCTACTAATAATAAAAATACCAGATATTGAGTAGTTTATCAAAAAAAATAAACCTGGGATCAGCCTCTTATAGAGGATACTTCCCCTAAGGAATTAAGGTCGAAATTTAGCGTAACTTGGAGAATCCTAAAACCAAGTAATGAAATTTACTAATCCGGAAATAAAAGCCCGGATGGTCAAGGATAAAGCATCTTCTGAGTAGTCGTAAGGA
>NZ_JAOSIR010000056.1:0-1749 GCF_030586865.1 Candidatus Phytoplasma crotalariae | reverse complement strand
GGTAAAGTTTTTTTTGGTTTAATCATTGGGAACTCCTTTCCGAAACCAAAAAAAGACTAAGTGGTTATTAACTTAGTCTTAAGCAGTTTGAATAATTTTATTTTCGATTTTTTGACTGCCCCCGCTGAAAGTTTTCCCTTTGGCATCCACTAATTCGTAATCAATGATCAAAGTTAATTGAGGATTGTTAGCTTTAATGATTTCACGTTGTTCCAATTGGATTTGAAGATCTATTTTACCAATCCCCTCGTTATTTAAAATCATCAAGGGTCGTTTGGTATCATCATAGTTTACTCCATTATTTTTAATCGCTAAATTGAAATAGGCTTCAGGATGTGAAAAAGTATTTTCGGTGTCATATTTAGTAGTCATTTTCAGATATAAAGGAACATTGATGTCCATTCCTTTTTTATTTAAAATAGCCTGATGATTAATAGTGATTAAATGGTCGTATTTATCAAAATTTAAATTAGGGATTGTTAAAGGAAGCAGGATTTTATCTTCGTTATTACCGTTTATCCTGTTGACTTCAAAAAAAGGTAGCTCATTTTCCCGCAGTAACTTAATTTTTTCTTTTCTTTGCTGGAAGAAATAATTAGTTAAAGCGGAAAGGGCACTAATAGTTAAAAAAGTACATAGGAAAATGACTAAAATAGTTAAAATTTTATTTTTATTTTGGGTTTTCATCATTATTTTCCTCCTAATATAATTGATTTAATTAAAATAATTAAATTATTAATTCCTGTCGTCAACTAGGGAATTTTATTTTCATAGTAAAGTGTGAAGCAAGATAAAAGTGAATTTAAAATAATCATTAAATAAGTAATTTTTTGGAATAAAGGTAATTTTTTGATGGGTGAAATCTGGGACTCAAGAGTTTTTTTTAAATGATGATGATTTTTTTCTTGGTTTTTGGATGGGTTTTTTGTTTTTTTGATAATTATTTTGGACATATTCTTTTCCTTTCAGTTTATTTTAAAATTAACTCTTTTACTTGGTTTTTAATAGTTTTAGATAATTTAAAAGTGACTACCGTTTTAGCAGGAATTTTAATTTTTTGGCCTGTTTGAGGATGTCTGCCGTGATAGGCTTTTTTCGCTTTTAAAACAAATTTCCCAATTTGGGGGGATAAAATGACTTCTTCATGAGATGTAATTGCTTCAATTAAAACATTTTCAAAAGTGTGGTAAAATTCTGTAGTTTTGGTAATAGAAGTTTGGTTCGCTTCGGCGATTTTTTTAATTAATTCTTTTTTAGTCATTATTAGTTCTCCTTGGTTATTTTTATTTTTGGTGATTTGGGAACGGTCTTTAAAATAAGTCCCGCGAAAAATTTCGGTTAACGCATCACTCATTTTTTAAATCTCCTTTATTTGTTTATATTTTTAATCTTATATATTATTTTTAATAATAAAATAAGAATATCATATCACTTATGACGAAAAATAAAGTGGTAATAGTTAATAAAATTGAATAACTTTTTTTCACTTTTTGGCTCCTTTTAGTTCCTTACCAATTAGTTATAGTTAAAAAGGCAAATTAGCTTATGATTTATTGTCTGAAGGTTTATGATCTAAAAAGATGACATTTTGGAGAATAACTTTCGTCGTTGTTCTGATTTGGCCTTGGTGATTTTGATATTTTTGGATCGATAAATTCCCCTCGATATATACTTTGGAACCTTTATGTAAATATTGACTCATGTTTTCTGCTAGTTTTCGAAAAGCAACACAAGGGATAAATTGGACTT
>NZ_JAOSIR010000055.1:0-1808 GCF_030586865.1 Candidatus Phytoplasma crotalariae | reverse complement strand
TTTGATAATATTTTAATAATTTTATTTATGCTTTCTTTTGAATAATTTTCAATAAGAACATTATTCAAAAGAAAGCATAAATAAAATTATTAAAATATTATCAAATTCAGAAATGATACAAATATTAGAAGAAAAACCGAAAGAAACCAAAAATAAGGAAAAAGCTTCTTCTTCTAAAAAACCTGATTATCGCCAAAAATATATTAATGCTTCCGAAGTTGCTTCCATTACAGGATTAGATCCTTTTCGTTCCATGGAACAGTTAGTACATGATAAACTCTTTGGTGCCCCTTTTACTGTCAATCAATATACCCTACATGGGCAAAAAATGGAACCGATTGCGCACCAATTTTTTAGCAATAAAACCAAATTAAATTTTAAAAAAACTACTTTTTTCGATGATCAAGTTAACCTTTTTTCTGCTTCTTTAGATGGTTATAATGAACAAAATAAAGTGGTCTTAGAAATTAAATGTCCTTTTGTTAATGAAGATAAAACTGTATCCACCACTTGGACAGATTTTTTAAGCAAACCTCAGTCGGAAAATATTCCAAGATACTACTGGGCCCAAGTCCAATGCCAACTTTTTTGTTCAAAAGCGAAATTCGCTTACTTTTTAGTTTATTTTAATGACAATAATTATCATGTTGTTAAGATTTATCAAGATGATAAATTTATTTCTGAAATGATTCAAGCTAGTCAAAAATACTTAGAATTTTTAAACAAATCCAAAGAAGAATTAGAAAAAACTACTTATTTAAAACAATTAATTAAAACTAAATATTAATTCATACTTTTTAGACCTTCAAATTGAAGGTCTTTTTTCATTCCTAAATCAAAAAAAAGGAGAAATCAATATCGAAATTAATTTTTAGCTCATGCGTTTTTTATTTAAGTCTCGGCATATGACCCAAATCCAAACGGAATTAACAGTTCCGCAATTAAAATTATGATCTTCTACCCGTTATATTCGCACTGCACCCATATTTTGTAACAACTTTTAAGAATATTAATAATCATCTCGATCGCTATTAATTGGAAAATATCTCAGCTTTTCTCTTAAACCAAACTTTTTGGAACTGCGCCATTTGTGGCAAGTTAAATTTCCAATAAAAGTTTTACTCAAGACAAAAATCAAAATCATTTTACCTCCTCACTTATTAGTTAACTAAAAAAAGAAAAAAATCACCTCTAAAATAAATTATTTTTTCATTTTAGCTCATTTATTTGCTATAAGGATGGTAATCTTAAATAAAGGAACAAGTTATACATGTTAATCCCAAAACAAATGGAATTATTACAAACAGTCATTCTTTAGCAACACCCCGATTTATCAAGTTGACTGCCAAACTTTCACGATTACCCAGATTTTTAACCTTTTACAAATCTAAAGACAAAATGAAAAAAAATATTTCTTTGGTTTGAAAAGATAGGAAATTATGAACTTAATTTTAGTCTTCAAGCGCAATTTTTAAATCAAAACTTGTCTAAAAAAATGGAACAGTTCATCCAAGAAAATTAAAATAGTAAAAAGCTTATGAACAAAATAAAAAAATAATCAATTATTTTATCAATCATAATGATCAATCTGAAATTTCTCAAAGAAATATAATTGCTACCATAGAAAATAACGAAAATCATTCATCAGATAATGATATTATAATATATGAGTTTAAGAAAAAATTATTCTCATATTCTTGCAATTGATAAACTAGAAAGTTCCAACAAGAATGATTATAAATAATTAAAGGAGAATTAATTTATGTTTAAATTATCAAATCAATTTAAAATAATCAGTATTTGTTTAT
>NZ_JAOSIR010000054.1:0-1847 GCF_030586865.1 Candidatus Phytoplasma crotalariae | reverse complement strand
TAATGATAAGTTTCAAATCTTGCTCTAACCATTGTGTTACTTGATTCTTAATCCCTTCGGCTTTCTCATATTCGCCTTTAATGCCAATGATAAAATCATCAGCGTAACGGATGTACTCAACTCTTGTTTTTGGGTTTAAATTGATATACCTATCAACTCCTAGTTGATGATGCTGGTTTTTAAGCCATGCTCTCTTATATTCTGGGTTGTCCTGCCTAATCGGCTTCCCTTCTTTGATCAGTTCCCCCATTTTCAGGTCGATGTAGTGTAAATATACATTCGCCAACAAAGGGGAAATAATTCCTCCTTGAGGAGAACCTGATAAGGATTCGTATTTGATCCCATCTTTCATGAAGTCGGCTTTCAACCATTTGTTAATAGTTGAGAGGACTTTATTCTTTCTGATGAATCGATTTAAGGTTCTTATGAGAATCTCACGATTGATGGTATCAAAGTAGCCTTTTAAGTCGATTTTAATAATGTAATCAATTCCTTGAAATCTTTGTTTAACGCGTTTGATGGCGTCGTGGCAAGATTTTTTGGTTCTAAATCCAAAACTCCATTCTGAAAAAATATTTTCAAAATAGGAAATTAAGAGTTGTTCGAGGCATTTTTGTATTAGTTGGTCTTTGATAGTAGGTAGCCCTAAGGGTCTGGTTCCTTTATTATCACTAGGAATGATAATTCTTTTAACTGGTTTGGGGGTTATAACCATTATTGACGTATTCCTAATGGTATCTTTCTAGTCTCTCTAGATTAATCCCATCAATGGTTTCGTTGTCAATTCCGGGTGTTCCCGCCCCTTTATTAGCAGTGATTCTGTTGAATGCTGTTAACGTGTTATAGAAATTATTCATTCCTTGTTGTAGTTCTCTTTTTAGAGAGAAACCGTTTGATGAACGATATTCTATGTTCGCGAAAGTTTAGTTTCGAATGAAACAGTTGTTGACATAATATATCAACCCCTTCCTTGATACCATTGAATAAATAATAAATTACTTTCTTCTTTCGCCCTATAAGAGTCGTTAACTCTCTTCTCGGTAAGCCGATTAACTAAATTATTCCAAATTTAGGTTTACCCTTACGACTACTAAGAAGATGCTTTATCCTTAACCATCCGGGCTTTTATTTCCGGATTAGTAAATTTAATTACTTCGTTTTAGGATTCTCCAGGTTACTCTAAATTTCTACCTTAATTCCTTAGGGGAAGTACCCTCTCTTGAGAGGCTGATTCCAGGTTTCTTCATCTGATAAACTACTCGATACTTTAGTTTTATAGCAGTAGTCTCTGGACTGCCCGTTTAAGCAACTTCCGAAGCAGGTTTAATTATTACATCAATTTTCCTTCTTAGGCCATCTCAGGCTTCTCCATAGAATTATTTGGTAGCGGAGTCATTTTGACTAATTTGCTTTCGTCGCAACCCGCTTTTATGGTCTGCTGTAATCTGACATTCTTTCGTTTGTTAGACCGACCATCTCCTTTCAGGGTTTATCGACCCTGGCTATTGGTTAGATAGCACGAAATTTAGGCCTCTTTGGCGCCCACTAAATAATTACTACCTTCTACAACAAAAACATTTGGTATGTCTTTTGTAGCTAATTTTACCATTTCTTTACGTTGTTCATAAGAAAATAAAGATATATCTTCTTTAACCATAATAATATAAACGAAATCACTATTATTAGATGCTGTTTTCACTAAATAGTGATGACCTTTAGTAAATACGGATAGATTAATTGCGTTTTATGCAGCGATTTATATTTGCTGTTTTATTTACAATCAGCCCCCGTCCAAACCGGACAAGCAAGTTTCCAAGCATCCGGCTTTCCCTAATTTACTCTCTTGC
>NZ_JAOSIR010000053.1:0-2007 GCF_030586865.1 Candidatus Phytoplasma crotalariae | reverse complement strand
CAAAATTTATTATTAGGATATTCTATTTTTTAATAAACAGTTATAAATATAAATATTTCAGAAGGAATTTGTTCGTATAATTAATTCTATTAGTAATTTTATTGTTTCTAACTGTCACAAATATAAGTCTTTTTTAATAATTATCAAGCTCATGGTGATTTATTTACAAATGCTATGACACAAATGAGATATATGGATTTTTAGGCCAAATTATTTAGTATTTTGTTAAGTCTTTTTTTTAATATCTATGAGCTGTTTTCAAACTTTAGACACTTTTTACTTTTTAAAAACTTTTGAAGACCAACTATTAAGTTAGTCTTTTTTTGTTTAAAAGATTAAAAAATAATTTTCTGTATTTTCTAAAAATTTTTTTAGAAAGAAATGGAATGTTAAAACAAAAATTATTTAAAAAATTTTTAAAAAATAAAAATAATTTAGTAATAAGAGATCTTTATTTTTAGTGAAAAAACTAGTTTATCAATTTTAATATTATTATTCCCGCGAGAGGGTTTGGTGGCTTTGAACTGTTCCATTTTTTTAGACAAGTTTTGATTTAAAAATTGCGCTTGAAGACTAAAATTAAGTTCATAATTTCCTATCTTTTCAAACCAAAGAAATATTATTCGCGTTTTAAAAAGTGTCTAAAATTTTTTTTGATAATTCTTTCGTTTCCCAAGATATTTTTTTGATCTTTTATCTCTTCACTATATAATTTAAACAAAAAAAGAGAAAAACTCGCCAACAAAATGAAAAGAAAATAATATTTGATAAAAAAGGCATACTAAAATAACCTTTTTCAGGTGAGCTTAATTCCATGCCAAAATTAGCTTCGATTTTGCGCATTTTAATTTCCTTAAAATCCATTTGGTATTCCAAAATTGGGGCAATTGATTAATCTATCAGGGAATGAGGTTGTTAGCGTAAAATCGTTAAAAAGTTTTTTATCACAGCATTATCACAAGGATTAGCTTTTTTGGACATACTAATTAAAAACCCTTTTTTAATTAAAGTTTGTTGGAATTTTGTTACTTAATCAAAATGAATGATACTAGGGGGAGTTTTTTAATTATCTTTAAAACTAAATCTTGATTTTGTTTATTGGAAAGATGAAAGGAAATAATTTGATTGTTACAATAATCAATAATAAAAGAAAAATAGAGAAACCTTTGATTAGGTAATATCCGTAAAAAGTTTTTGAAAGGGTTGAGTCGTAACAAAATCTTGATTGATGAAATTAGGAATGATTTGAAGATTATTTTTTAAATTACAATAAGTAAAATTTTTTTTATTCTTAATCGGCACCGAAGATCATTTTTTTTCATAATGGTCTCAACTTTTTTCTTAGTAATCTTTTCATTAAAAGTTTTTTGGTATAAATCGGTGATTTTGCGATGGCCATAAAAATATTGATAGTTCAAACATAAAGCTTTAATTCGTTTTTTTTGTTTTAAAAGGTATTTTTCTTCTTTTTCTTGGAGGTTATTTTTAACTTTTACCCAATAATAATAAGTGCTTCAGTTAATTTGGATGGTTTTTAAAATAGTAGTTAAATTTAAAGTCGATTGGAATTGGTTGACCAAATGAAAAAACCATCTTTTTATCAATTTTTTTAATTTTTTCCATCATTTTTTGTAATAATTTAATTTTTTGTTTTAACTTTTGCATCTTGATACTAATTATCTTTACCAATTATTTTGAATATATCAAATATTATAACTCTAAAAGATTTTTTTATTGATTAAATAAGCGCTTTAGCGCGTTCATCTTTTTGTTTCATAGATATATTTTCAATACTTAAAAAGGCAACTAATTTAAAAATTAAAGTTGATTTAATGATTAAAATAAATTAAAAAAGATATTACAATATTAATATTAAAATTTGATAGAATATACTTATAAAAAAATTTAAATTAAAATTTAAATATACAAAGGAAAAAAAATGTTTAAAAAACCATTAGCATTTGCTTTGCGCCCGTCAACAATAACTGATATCATTGGACAAAGTCA
>NZ_JAOSIR010000052.1:0-2042 GCF_030586865.1 Candidatus Phytoplasma crotalariae | reverse complement strand
CTTTCGTGTGGATTCATCACCAAACTTTACTCGAAACTGAAAAACAAATCACCCAATACGAACAAGAAAAACAAAACTTAAAACCAAATGTCAACCAAACTCCTGAATCTCCACCACCAATTTTATCAGAACCCCATTTCCCCCCCAACACTCTCGACCCGTCTTCGCCAGAAACACTTTTTCAACCTGTTGATCCCCAAAAATTTATGGGTTTTGATAAATTAATTGGTTTGAAAGAAGAATTAAAAGCGGGACAAGGATTTATTGATTATTTAAAAAATCCCAACAATTACCAAGGAATTGGCGAAGTAGAATCGCCTTTAGGGATTTTGATGTATGGGTGTCCTGGAACAGGAAAAACTACTTTTGCGCGGGCGATCGCCAAAGAAACTAATTTACCTTTGTTTGAGGTCAATAGTTCTTTATTTTCCCAAAAATATAGAGGAGTTGCTTCTCAAATGGTGAAAGATTTATTTGCGGGGGCGCGTTTTGTTGCGGAAGAAAATAAAGGCGCCATTATCTTTTTAGATGAATGTGAAACCATTTTTTCCGATTTAAGAATGTTAGAAGTAGGTTCAGAAATTGCCAACGTGGTCAACCAATTCAAAACAGAAATGACCTCTTCGGAAAATAACCCTGAAAAACCGATTTTCATTATAGGGGCGACTAATCATATCCATCAAATTGATGAAGCAATTAAATCACGTTTTACTTATAATATTGAAATTAAACCAGGTAATAAAGAAGAAAGAAAAGCCTTTTTAGAATTCTTAATTAAGAAACGTAAAAATCCTTACAGCGACGAAGCGAAACAATATTTATATGAAGTTATTAATGAAGCTTTAGAACAATTACCCTCTGAGCAATATTTTTTCAAAGCAAATCGGACTTTAGAAAACCTTTTAAAAGCAACGGTAACTATCTTTGCTCAAACCAGAGGCCAAGGTGAAAATCGCAGAAATGAAATCAATCAAGAAGACTTAAAACAAGCTTATCAAATGGTTATTTCCACAGATATAACTCTTTTAGAACAGATTGAAAAAGAAAGGAGGTGAATCAATAAAATGTTATCGCCGCTAGATTTATTGAAAAGTTATTTTACTTTTAAATCGTACTTTACTTGGTTTTTATTAGCCAGTTTTCTTTTTAGTGGTTTTCTTTTTATTAAAAAAAAATATAACCCTCTAAACGCCGCCATTTGGAAGGGTTATTTAATGCCTTTTTTAATTATTCTTGGATGTTTAAGTTTCATTTATCTCTCTTTCTTTCATCAACCAAAAGAACCCTCCTCTAAAAATTATGGGCAATTAATTAGTAAAATTGATCAAGCCATTACCCAATATGACCAAACAATTAATAATTTCCATGGTCTTAAAAAAGATTGGGAAAAAGAATTAGATGAATGTGAAAAAGAACTAAAAGACCTTTATGAACAAAAAGACCTTACCCAAGAAGCTAAAGAAAAAATTAAAGAAGCTTTAGAAAAAAACGAAGATAAAATTAAAGAAATCAAAGAAAATTTAGATCAAAATGATAAAAACATCACTATTTTAAAAGGAAAATTAGTCCAATTAGAAAAAGACAAAGAAACTAAAGAAAAAGAAATCAAAGGCAAAGAAAGACAAAAAGAATTAGCTTCTTCTGATGAAAAAATTAGATTAGAAGCAGAAATTGAAAAACTCAAGGCTGAAAGACTTGAAATAATTGGTGAAATCGGAAAAATTAATGTTCAAATTGGTAAATTAGAAGTGGACCAAAAATCCTACCAAGAAATGTTAACTCGTGCCCAAAATTCTAAAAAAAGATTAGAAAAAGAATATAAAATTTTAAACGATGATGAAAAAAGAATATTCGACTTCACCAAAATCAAAGAAGCACGCCATGCCGAAATCCAAAAAAACATTGACGAAATCAATGAAAAAATAACATTAATTGGTATGGAAAGAGAACAATTAAAAATTTTACTTACTGGAGCAGACGCCGCTAAAGCCGCTTTAGATGATTGGGATAAAAGACATGAATTTAGTTTTGGTAATCTCAGC
>NZ_JAOSIR010000051.1:0-2070 GCF_030586865.1 Candidatus Phytoplasma crotalariae | reverse complement strand
GTTCGCGAAAGCTTTGTTTCTAATGAAACGGTTGTTGACATTATATATCAACCCCTTTCTCGATACCATTGAATAAACAGTAAATTACTTTCTTCTTTCGCCCTATAAGAGTAATTAACTCTCTTCTTGGTAAGACGATTAACTAAACTATTCCAAATTTAGGTTTACGCTTACGACTACTAAGAAGATTCTTTATCCTTGACCATCCAGGCTTTTATTTCCGGATTAGTAAACTTAATTACTTAGTTTTAGGATTCTCCAAGTTACACTAAATTTCGACCTTAATTCTTTAGGGGAAGTATCCTCTTTAGCGAGGCTGATTCCAGATTTCTTTAGCTGATAAACTACTCAATACTTATGTCTTATATTAGTAGACTCTGGACTGTCCGTCTAAGCAACTTCCGAACAGGTTTTGGTATTACATCCTTTTCCCTTCTTAGGCCATCTCAGGCTTCTCCATAGAATTATTTGGTGGCGGGATCATCTTGACTAATTTGCTTTCGTCGCAACCCGCTTTTATGGTCTGCTGTAATTTGACATTCTTTCGTTTGTCAAACCGACCATCTCCTTTCAGAGTTTATCATCTCTGGCTATTGGTTAGATAGCACGAAATTTAGGCCTCTTTGGCGCCCACATAATACCAAAGTAGGTGTTTTTAATTTGTAATGAGTACGTCTTTTTCTTTTAGCAGTTTTACTAGTTCTTCTAAAGGGGACAGCCATTTTAATTATTCTCCTTGTCATTATTAAATAAAAAAAATTTTTATTTAATAATAAAAATTAATTTTAATTAATGAATTATTGCGAATTAACAGAAGTAATTTTTATTATTTTATGGCGTTTGAGGAGGGATTCGAATCGTGATAGAATTATTACATTTCATTATTTCTAACTATTATAATAAGCCCCACACACCACCGGACAAGCTAGTTTCCCAGCATCCGGCGATTATTTAAGTGATAATTTGATTTAGCCTAAAAATTTATAATTTCTTGAGTTTTTCTCCATCTAGATAGATCAAAACTCTTTATCCATTTAATATTATTTTACAACAATAATTTTTAAATAAAACTAAAACATTATTTAAAAATTTGCTAAACCTTCACAAAAATTTCCTCTTTCGCCTTGTACCAAGCTTTCCTTGGCTCCTTGGTGAGTCAGTTTAACCAAATATTCCAACTTGATTCTTAAATTTCTCACGACTACTATGATTCTGCTTTCTCCTTGCCTCACATTTAACCTAGTTTTAATAACTATTTTTTGAAGTTTAGGAGGATTAAAGTTACTCTAATATTTACCATTATTGACTTTTAGGTGGGATAACCAAAATTTAAATTTAAAATATAGTTTAAAATAAGTAAATCTTTTTTTTAAGTTTTGGTAGGTTTCGAGTTTTTTTTGATAATACCATGAAATAGGGATTAATTTTCATAGTTACTCGAATTGATAGCTAAAAGGATAGTTCTCTATCAGTTCCGGATTACTCCTTTTTATTCCCTTAGCCTCATTTCAGAGGTTATCCGTGAGTCATAATTCAGTTCACAGAAATTCCTAGACGAAACTATCTCATCTGTTTTCCATTTTTATAGTCTACTATAATTATTATTTCTTTCGTTATAATAACCGACTATATACTGCCACTGATTATCAATGCAGTGGATGATTGGTTAAATCATTAGATATTAGGCATCTTTTTCGTCCACCCCCGACCGACGGCTTAGAAGGCCGTTGCTCTATCCTGCTGAGCTACTCAAACATTTTTAAAAAACAACTTATATTATACTAGAAATATATAATTTATAATTAGTTTATAAAGGTAAATTTATTAATAATTCGTTTTTTTTGTTAATCAGATAGTTAATTATCTAATTATTATAAAAATAAAATGACTAAATATCACTCATATCTTTTGGTTTAATTTTAAAAAAAATATAATCAAATTTAATACGGATAGATTATTTGCGTTTCTTTGAAAGCTATCAAATATTACAAACAGCCCCCGTCCAAACGGTGCGAGCCAGTTTCCCAGCACACCGCTTTCCCTAATTTATCCCTTTTCCGGGTTTAACTT
>NZ_JAOSIR010000050.1:0-2148 GCF_030586865.1 Candidatus Phytoplasma crotalariae | reverse complement strand
GATTAGCTATTTATTCTTATTGTTCTTGTTTTCCTAATATCTGGTTATCTTCTGATGATAATCTTTACACAATACTTGCCTGATCCTTTGGCGATTCGCCTTGCGAATTGTCCCCATGTGATGAATTTGAAGTTGGGTTGTTTTGTCGCAGTTCTCACAACGTTCCGCTTTCAAGCGGTCAGTTAAGTGACATCGATAAAATTAATGTTCACATGGGTAATGTAGCCGCAAACCCCAATGTATTAGCTAATTGTGAAGATTTAAAAAAGATTTAGCAAAAAGATATCAAATTTAAATGATGATGAAAAATCAATATTTAACCAAATCTAATCAGCCAAAGAACGCTATACCGAAATCCCAAAAAACATTGACGAAGTTTAAAAAAAATAACATTGATTGGTATGAAAAAAGACCAATTAAAATTTTACGTACTGGGGCGGAAGCAGTTAGAATCACTTTAGATGATTAGGATAAAAGACATGAATTTAGTTTTGGTAATCTCCTTGACACCCTTTTAGGAGAAGCCGAACTTTATATAGATGCCTTCAGTAGTCGTGGAATGTTAATAGCCATAGGTAGCGGAGTTACAAAAAAAATCCCAGTTATGCGCACTGAACCCATATTTTGTGACAACTTTTAAAAATATTAATAATCATCTTGATCGCTATTTAAGTCGGAAATATCTCAGCTTTTCTCGTGAACAAAACTTTTTTTAACTAAGCCATTTGTAGAAAGTTAAATGTCCAATAAAAGTTTACTCAAGACAAAAATCAAAATCATTTTACCTCCTCACTATTAGTTAACCAAAAAAAAGAAAAAAATCGCCTCTCAAATAAATTATTTTTTCATTTTAGTTCATTTATTTCCGATAAGGATGGTAAAATGGTACTATCTTAAATAAAGGAAAAAGTTGCGCATGTTAATCCCGAAACAAATTGAATTATTACAAACAGTCATTCTTTATCAACGCCCCGATTTATCAAAAATAATGTTACCTTTAGTCAAATTTTACCGCCAAACTTTAACGATTACCCAGATTTTGAACCTTTTAAAAATCAAAAGGCATCTTTATTATTATTGGCGGAAAAGTCAAAAAGCTCAACAAAAACGTCAACATCGTTATCAATTAATTACTAAAAGAGTGGGGTTATTATGTCAAAAGTATCATTATGCTTGTGGTTATCGCAAAATTACGGTTTTATATCGAGAATTTTTTCAAGAAATTGTCAATCATAAAATAATTTTAAAAATTATGAAAACTAACAATTGGTTAATGAAATGGCGACGTCCACATACGAAAAGCCAAATTTTTCACCAACATGTTGCTTATCAACCCAATTTAATCAAAAACCATTTTGTTACCGATCAACCTTTGACCAAACTTTATACCGATTTAACTTGTTTCCCAACAACTCAAGGATTGTTATGGGTTTCAGTTATTTTAGATGGTTATCATCAAGAGATTTTAAGTTTAAAAACTAGTTTAAAACCTAATTTAAAGTTAATTAAAGCGACCTTTAAAGCTTTACCTTCATTAACAAAACCTTGTATTATTCATTCGGATCGGGGTGGTAGTTATAGTAGTCGCCTTTGGCAACAAACTTTACAACGAAGGGGCTTTTTAATTAGTATGTCTCGCTCTGGTTGTCCTAATGATAATGCCCCGATCGAATCCTGGTTTAGTAATTTGAAAGGGTGGTTTAAAAGTCGTTATGGGGATTGGTATAACTATTCTTTTACGGAAATAATTAAAAAAATTCAAACTTTTAAAAGTTTTTATAATCACAAATGGCCTATCAAAAAACTCAATTATCAAAGTCCCCTTCATTATTTACAAAATTATCAAGAAAAAAGATCTCCACTTAAGACTAAGATTAATTAATCAAACTAAATTTATGAACAATCAAAATTGCTTTTTGATTAATATATTTATAATATTAAAACAAATATGTTTTTGTCTAATATAAAAACAATTCCTAATCGTTATTAATGCTAGGTAAAAATTTTATAAAAAGGAGTTAATTGATCATGAATGATTTTATTAAATTTATTGAAATAGGATTATTTATTTGGAGTTTATATGGGATTTTTGTTATTTTTTTAATTCCTTTATATTTTATATGGTTTAAAAATTATAGGTTTTATGGC
>NZ_JAOSIR010000005.1:0-24648 GCF_030586865.1 Candidatus Phytoplasma crotalariae | reverse complement strand
GTTATTCATTCCCTGCTGTAATTCTCTTTTTAGGGAGCAACCATTTGATGAACGATATTCTATGTTCGCGAAAGTTTAGTTTCGAGTGAAACAGTTGTTGACATAATATATCAACCCCTCTCTTGATGCCATTGAATAAATAATAAATTACTATCTTCTTTCGCCCTATAAGAGTCGTTAACTCTCTTCTCGGTAAGGCGATTAACTAAATTATTCCAAATTTAGGTTTACCCTTACGACTACTAAAAAGATGCTTTATCCTTGACCATCCGGGCTTTTATTTCCGGATTAGTAAATTTCATTACTTGGTGTTAGGATTCTCCAAGTTACCCTAAATTTCGACCTTAATTCCTTAGGGGAAGTACCCTCTTCTTGAGAGGCTGATTCCAGGTTTCTTTATCTGATAAACTACCCAATATTTGCTATATATATTAGTAGACTCTGGACTGTCCGTTTGAGCAACTTACTAGACAGGTTATCTTATTACATCAATTTTCCTTCTTAGGCCATCTCAGGCTTCTCCATAGAATTATTTGGTGGCGGAATCATCTTGACTAATTTGCTTTCGTCGCAACCCGCTTTTATGGTCTGCTATAATTCGGCATCCTTTCGTTTGCTAAACCGACCATCTCCTTTCAGAGTTTATCGGCTCTGGCTATTGGTTAGATAGCACGAAATTTAGGCCTCTTTGGCGCCCTAGCAAGAAGAGCTAATTTAGTTAAATATTCCAAATTTTTTTGAAAAAATCTACCAATAGATAACATTTATCAATTGATAAAGTAAAATAATGGAAAAAAAATACTAGCTACAATTACTGTTAAATCTCCACCAAGACGAGTAGATATTTGCGCATAAGGAGATAATTCTAAAGAATCAGAAGCTTCCAAAATAGCTAAATTACCTGCACCACCAATGCTATTAGCACAAAGTCCAGCAGCAATTGAAGCTTGAACCGGATAATAACCCATTTTATTACCAATTATAGCCGATGTTAAAGCAGTAGTTAAAACGCAAATAATACAAGTAAACAAAAACGATAAATTAGAAATTCGATTAATAATCATTAAAATATTAATGTTAATACCGACAACTACTAAAATACAAGATGAAAACGATTGAGTAATAAATTTAGAGGCTTGATTAATATATTGAATATAATTATCCGAAATCAAATCAAAAAACTTAATTAATAAAACTAAAATAACTAAAAAAATAATAGTAGGAGGTACATATTTTTCTAAATTAGCAGATGACCATAATTTCAATAATAAACTTCTGCAAATACTACTTAAAGCATACAAAGCAAAAATAATCAATAAACCCATTTTCATATTTAAAAAACTTAAATTTGAGTTATTATCTTTTTTTTCATTTTCGAGATGATTAAATTTATCAGTATTTAATTTATTTATATTTTTATCTAACTCACCATCAGGACTACTATATTCCGAATTACCAAAAAATTTTTTAATTAAACCACCAAACATAACACTTAAAATACCACCAATTAACAAAGAAGTAATAATGTGGTTTTTAAAAGCATCTTCGAAACGAACTATTCCTTGTGAAAACACTTTTATCAAAGGAATAATTCCGCATGTTAAACCGCCACACGAAATAGGAACAAAAATAAAAAATATAGCATCTAAAAAACTATTACGATGGCTGCCAGGAACGCTATCTATACCACCAATAGGTTTTAAAAAAATGCCTAAAATTCCTGTTACTAATCCAGAACAAATTAAAGATAAAATAACCAAAAATAAAAATTTAGGACCATTTTTTTTTAAAATAAATTTATCAATACTTAAAAGACTACCGCAAACCAATGAAGCAACAAAAAATTCAGAAAAACCTATATTACTATTTTTATTAAAAAAAGATATTCTTTCGCGAAATGCACTTTGAAATTGCATTAATGACGTTTCCAAATTACGAGGAAAAAAATTATAATTAAATAAAAAAGCTGGTAATAATAAACAAAAAATTGCTCCTCCACCCATATCTTTTAATATGGGTATTTTTTTACCTATTACTTTTAATATTTCAGCAAAAATCATAGTAAACAAGAGAACTGAAATTAAATTATGCCAAGATGAATTAAATTGTCCTTTGGTAGAATCATAAGATATCCAAATATGCATTATAGAAATAATCAATAAAAGTAAAGCAAACTCAATCGAAAAACCTAAAATTTTTAATTTAGGTTTTTTATGAGAATGAAAAATTGAATCATTAATAGAACTATTTATATTCATATATAAAAGACTGCTTCCTATTTTTTTATTCAAATTATTTTAAAATAATCAAATAAATATATTGTTGAAATTAAGAATATTAATTTTTATTTATTATTTGTTGAATGTTTTTAATAAAACATTAGCAAAATCTAAAACTGTCCAAGGAGATTGAGAAGTGATAAAATTTCCACTTACAACTGTCATTTTATCAGGACAATATGTCCCTTCTTTAATATAATTTTCATATCCAGGAAAACAAGTAAAAGAATGGTTTTTGAATAAATTTAATTTTCCCAAAAATGCAGGAGCTGCGCATATAGCTGCAATAATTTTATTAGAATCTGAAAATATTTTAATTATATTTAATATTTTTTGTAAAGAATCATGTTCATTTTCTATAACATTTTGTACATAAGAACCGCCTGGTATAATTAAAAAATCATATTTCTCATAAGTAACATTTTTAGAAATATCAGCTTTCAATCTTAATTCCGATGCAGAAACCACATCTAATGAATCATTAAATGTAAAAGTAGTAACATCAACACCATTGTTTTTTAATAAAGCTCTTGTTGCCAAAGCTTCGCAATCTTCGAAACCATTTTGTAAAATTAATAATCCTTGCATAAAAAACAATTTCCTTTCTACCAAATATAAAATAATACAAAATTTAATTTTATAAAATTTATTATTTTAAGAAATATTATTCACTTTCGCTATAGCTTTAACAATAGCTTGTGTACATTCAGGATTAAAAATAGAAGGTAAAATATTTTCTTCATTCAATTGAGATTCCGGAATAACAGCTGCTAAAGCATAAACTGCAGCTAATTTCATTTCTTCTGTAATTTGAGTCACTTTACTATCTAAAGCTCCACGAAAAATCCCTGGAAAAACTAATAAATTATTAATTTGATTAGGAAAATCTGAACGACCTGTCGCTACAATGCGAGCATTACCTTTCTTAGCTTCTGATGGCATAATTTCTGGTACTGGATTAGCCAAAGCAAAAACAATAGCATCTTTATTCATACTAGCAACCATATCAGAAGTTAATAAATTAGATTTAGAAACTCCAATAAAAACATCTTTGTTTTTAATAATTTCATTTAAAGTACCGGTCTCATTATAAAAATTAGTTATTTTAGCTAATTTTTGTTGACTTACATTTAATAATTCTAAATCTTGAGAATTAATTGCTCCATGTTTATCTACTAAAACAATATTTTTAGGTTTTAATAATAATAACAATTTCGCAATAGCTGTACCTGCTGCTCCTGCTCCTAAAATAACTATTTCGATTTCAGACATCTTTTTATGAACAACTTTTAAAGCATTAATTAATCCAGCAGTAACAGCGATAGCTGTACCATGTTGATCATCATGAAAAACAGGGATCGATAATTTTTGTTTTAACTTTTCTTCAATCTCAAAACACTCAGGAGATTTAATATCTTCCAAATTAATAGCACCAAATACAGAAGAAATTTTACTAATAATATTAATCATTTCTTCAGGATCTTCAGAATCTACGCAAATAGGATACGAATCAATATTAGCAAATTTCTTCAATAAAACAGCTTTACCTTCCATTACCGGAATAGAGGCCAAAGCGCCAATATTGCCTAATCCTAATACTGCTGTTCCATTACTAATAACTGCAACATTATTACCTTTAGAAGTATATTTATAAACATCTTCAGGATTTTCTTTAATTTTTAAACATGGCTCTGCTACTCCTGGAGTATAAACGAGAGCCAATTCTTTTAAATTATTCACTTCTACTTTAGATACTGTAGCTAACTTACCTTTTTTTTGTGCGTGCAATTTTAACGCCAACTCTTGATTATTAATCACTTAATCGCTCCTGTTTATATTAGAATTTATTTATAAATGTAAAATTCAAATATTTATTTTAATTATTGAAAAAATTAAAAAACGATTTTAATTATTTAATTATTTTTAATTAATACATTGGGGGGGGATTTAGTGCGTTAATTTAATGAAAAATCACCAATAATAATAATGTATGATCTTTAACAAAATGTCAACCTAAATTTTCTTTTTTTTGTGAATATTTTTATAATTCGATTGTTTTTTACAATAAATAAAAATAATTTATAAAATTTTATAAAATAGTTTTCTAATAATTATACACAAGATTATCTATCTCGAATTAATAATATCAATAGGTTTCTTAATAGTAATTTTTATAATTTGTATAAAAGTAACTAAGATATAAAATATCAATCCTAAAACAAAAACACATATATAAGTTTTTAGGTTTGACATTAAAAAAGGGACAGATAAATAGGAAATAAACCAACTATTTATTTTAAATAAAAAGAATTTAATCAAAATTAAAGCTAAACTCAAATTAATTAAAAAGAAAATCACCATTTCTATTAAAAAAATAGATAAAATATACATTTTACCAGCTCCAATAGCTCTTAAAATTCCTATATCTTTGTATCTTAGCTTAATAGAATTATTAGTAAAAATAATTATCATAATCCCAGCAAAAATAGCTAACACAACTGACACTATAACAATAAATAGTAAAATCGATTTTTTTAGATCTGTTTCCAAAAAATTAAATAAATTTATAAACGGAGTTTGAGATATTGATATTGTGAAATCTTGATTTTTTATTTTATACAAATGATAATAATTATCGACAAAATCATTTATTTCTTTTTTAGATAAATCTTGGAGACAACCTATTATTTTACAAAACTTCAAAGTTTGATTTTCATTATAACCTTTTTTCATAAAATCCGGAGTTATAAATTTATTTATTACTTCTTTAGGTAATAAAACTACATTTTGATTACCAAAATACTTTTCAACTGAATAATATAATTCTAAAAACGCAATTTTTATAGAATTCAAAAAACTAGTTTCCCCTTTTAATTGTGATTTCTGATAATCTTGATTCAAATTATTATAATATTTGATACGAGGGATATATTGATCATCTATCATTTCGATTACAATAGATTCTGCTAATTTTTCTTTTAATAATGACAATAATAGTTCCAAATCATGAGAAATATATTGGAAATCTGGTGACTTCTTATAAGATTGTAAAAATTCGTAAACATTGCGAGAAATATAAATTTTATTTTTGTTAAAATTTAATGGTTTGTGATAACCAATTGCGCTCCAAAATTTTTCATTTTCCGATGTTTCTATCAAATCAACTATTTCATTAAAAAATTCAAAACTTATCATAGGTTGTAAATGAACTTTCGGATTTTTTTGCTTCAATAAATTGAATTCATCCAAAGTCATCGATGACATAGTCGAAAATTTGTTGAAATATCGATTAAAATCGAAATTTTTAGAAAAAACAAAATTTTTTTCAGGATGATTTTGAAACATTGATTTAATAGTATACGAAGATTTAAAAAAATACATTACTGAGAAAAAACCTAATAAAGCAAAAAAAGAAGTTGTTAATAAAATATTAAAAAATAATGAAATAGGTTTATTTTTTATATTATTCCAAGCCATACGAAAAGATAATTTTGAAAAAAACTTAGAATTTTTTTTCTTACATAAATAAATTTTACTATTTATTAATTCTTTATTATTTATATCAAAATAGGAAATATCTGTAAAAAAATTGTTAGACTTTTTTATTTGATCTTTAATAATCTGACCATCTTGTAATTCAATAATACGATCTGCATATTTATGAGCCATTTCTAAATTATGCGAAACCAAAATGATTAATTTTTGTTTAGCAATTCTTGAAAACAACTTTAATATTTGTTCTCCAGTGACACTATCTAAAGCACCTGTCGGTTCGTCAGCTATTAAAAAATCAGGTTCCTTAATCATAGCTCTTGCGATAGCTACTCGTTGTTTTTGGCCCCCTGATAATTCATTAACATGACGCGACCCAAAACCAGCTAAATCTACCTCATGTAGAAGATTATTAATATTTTTATCATTAACTTTTTTACCTTGCAATTCTAAAGCAATTGATATATTTTGAGATACTGTCAAATCATCAATTAAATTAAAATGTTGAAAAATAAAACCAACTGATTGATTTCTATAATTATCGAAATCACTTTCACTAAAATTCCGAAAAGATTTATGGTTAAACATAATATCTCCATCGGAAATTTTCTCCAAACCACCTAATATATTCATCAAAGTAGTTTTACCACTACCAGATTTTCCTACAATAAAAACTAAACCTTTTAACGGTAAAGATATATTAATGTCTTTTAAGGCAAAAATAAGATCTTTTTTAAGTTTAAAAAATTTATTAATTTTTTTACAAATTAACATTATAAATATTACCTTTATTAATTCGCTAAATAATAAATTAAAATTTTTGATATAAAGCTCGATTACAATAAAAAATTATTTTTTTAAAGTACAACTAATAAAATGTTCATCAGATACTTGGTATAAATCTAAATCTGGTTCTGCATATTTTTTAAAATTACGAAAATCAAAAACTTCATTTTCAGCATCATAAAAATTTTTATTAGGTTGAATACGAGAACGATAAATACTAGTTAATAAAAAATCATTTAATAATTTTTTAGTATAAGGATGTATAGGATTACTAAAAATTTTTTTACAAGGAGCCTTTTCAACAATCATACCCTTATATAAAACAATAATATTTTCAACTAAAGAAGCAACAATACTTAAATCATGTGTAATAAAAATCATAGACATATTATATTTTCTTTGCATATCTTTAATTAAATTCAAAATTTCTTGTTGAGATATAACATCTATAGCAGTAGTAGGTTCATCTGCAATTAACAATTTCGGATGACAAATCAAAGAAATGGCTATAGATATTCTTTGGCATAATCCTCCGGATAATTGATATGGATAAGATTCTAAAACTTTATAAGGATCAGAAATCTCTACCTGCTTTAATAATTGTATAGACTGAAGAAAAGCCTGTTTACCATATAATCCCTTGCGTAATTTTAAAATTTCAAACATTTGTGTTTTTATTTTTAACAAAGGATTTAAACTGGAAACAGGATCTTGAAAAATAATACTAATTTCTTGACCACGAATTTTACGCATCTGGTGTTCATTGAAATTAGATATTACTTCTTGATTAAAAATAATTTGTCCTTGAACGATTTTTTGATTCTTGTGTAAAAGTTTTAAAATTGATAAAGCAATTTGACTTTTTCCGGAACCAGATTCACCTATAATAGCAAGAGTTTCTTGTTCTTTTAATTCAAAATTAACTCCTCGAACCGCTTTCACTAAAGAATTTTCAGATTGAAAATAAGTATGTAAATTTTTTACTTGCAACAAATTCATATTATCTCATCCTTTAACAATAAAAAATTACAATAATCAATATCAATAACTCAAATATACTTTAATCATGTTTTAAACTTGTTTAATTTAATTAAATTTTTTTTAAATTTCATTAATAAAATTATCTTGTAACTTTTAAATTTACGAATATCTATTTTAAATTATTCGTTGCATAACCATTATTACAAAGAATTTTAAATATTTTAACATTGCGTTTCGTAATAAGGAATACGAGGAATAGCGTTTAATAATGATTTAGTATAAAAATGTATAGGTTTTTGAAAAATTTCTTGTGTAGGAGCTAATTCTACTAATTGACCTTGATACATTACTCCAATTCTATCGCTAATATATTGAGCCACTCCTAAATCATGAGAAATAAATAAATAAGTTACTTTATATTTAGTTTTAAAATCATTTAAAAGATCTAAAATTTGTTTTTGCACAGTTACATCTAATGCAGAAACAATTTCATCACAAACTACAAATTTTGGTTTTAAAATTAATGTTTTAGCTATATTAACTCTTTGTCTTTGGCCTCCGCTTAATTCGGCCGGATAACGTTCCATCAATTCTAAAGATAATCCGCATTTTTGCATAATATCTATAATCTGTTGATGATACCTAGGATCTTTATAACCCGAAACTTTTTGATGAATTATCAAACCTTCGCCAATAATATCACGCACTTTAAATTTAGGATTTAAAGCTGAAAAAGAATTTTGAAAAATAATTTGTAAATCAGGACGCCACCTTTTAATTTGACTAGGCTTTAAAATACTTAAATTAATATTTAAATCCTCTTCGGGAAAATACCAAACATTACCGTGATTATTTTTTTGTAATTGTATAATTAATTGGCCTAAAGTAGATTTTCCTGAACCTGATTCACCGATAATACTTAAAGTTTCTTGTTTAAAAATAGATAAATTAATATTGTAATTGGCTTGGAAAATTTTTTTATTAACCTTAAAAGATTTATGCAAATTTTCAACTTTAAATAAAATTTTGGATTTGGTTATATCCATTATTTATACCTCTTTCTTCGAACAAAGATAAATTTTATCGCCATACAAATCAATTATTCAATAAATTCATTAATACCTTCTGCTATAAAATTAAAAGCTAAATTAGTAAAAATAATAAACATCATTGGAAAAAAGAATAATCTCGGATAGCTATAAATATAAGTTTTATTAAGACTCAACAACATCCCCCATTCCGGAATAGAATTATCTAAACCAATTCCAATAAAACCAAAAGAAGAAGCTACTAAAATAACACTACTTAAACTTAAAACTACTCTAATCAATAAAGTAGTTAATAAATGAGGAAAAATATGTTTCCGGATAATATAACTATGACTGGCTCCTAAAGCTAAAGCATTTTTCACAAAATCTTGACTAGATATTTTAATCGTAGCATTTTTAATATTTTTAATAAATGTTGGCAAATAACAAATAGATAAAACCATAATTAATTGATAAATTCCAGTTTTTAAAAAAAACATAATTAGAAATGCTAAAATAAAATCTGGAAAAACAATTAAATAATCGCAAATAAAATTTGTTATCATATCCCAA
This sequence comes from Candidatus Phytoplasma crotalariae, assembly GCF_030586865.1. Classification (NCBI taxonomy): domain Bacteria; kingdom Bacillati; phylum Mycoplasmatota; class Mollicutes; order Acholeplasmatales; family Acholeplasmataceae; genus Candidatus Phytoplasma; species Candidatus Phytoplasma crotalariae. The sequence continues at coordinate 15,509 of NZ_JAOSIR010000005.1, read as the reverse complement.
AAACCCGAAAAATAACCACCTAAAATTCCTAAAATTCCTCCTATCACAAAACTAATAGAAACAGAGATACAAGCTATATATAAAGATGTTATAGTTCCTCTAAGTAAATAAGCAAAAACATCATGACCTAAAGAATCTGTTCCGATCCAATGATAAGATCCAGGCTCTAAAAAAGATTCATACAACGAATTCCACATAGATGTTTTATTCGGAATAACCATAGGAAGAATAAAAGTGATCATTAATAAACAAAATAATAAAATCAAACCCACTAATAAAATTTTATTTTTCTTATATAAAAAATTTAAAAAATAAAATATTTTTTTTGGAATAATAAAACATACCTCCTTATAATTTTGAACCGAAAAAAATTATTTTTTAATAAAAGTAGGATCAATAAAACAACATAACAATTCAACTAAAATTCCAATCAAACTAATAACTAAAGATAAAATTATTACGCAACATTGCAAAACAGGAAGATCTCTTTGATTAAAAGAATTAAACATTAATAAGCCTAAACCATTTAAATTGAAAATACTTTCTAAAACGATAGCGCCACTTAACATAAAATTAAAAATTAAACTTACATGAGTAAGAATGGGAACTAAAGAATTTTTTAATATATGTTTAAACCAAATTCTTTTATTAGACAAACCTTTCGCTCTAGCAGCTATAACAAAAGGTTGTTCCGAAACAGATATTAAAGTGACACGAGCAATACGGAAAATTGAAAAAACTGCTACTAAACTTAAAGAGATAATAGGCAAAATCCATGATTTAATTTGATCTAATCCTGAAATAGGTAATAAATTCAAATAAAAAGCTAAAAAATATTGCAATAAAAAACCAATAATAAAACTGGGCATAGAAATAAATAAAATAGAGGTAAAAATCAAAATATAATCTATTTTACTTTTGAAATTTATAGCGGCTAAATAACCTAAAAAAATTCCTATTACTGAAGCTATTAAACAACTTACACAAGTTATTGTAAAAGTAATTTTGAAAGATTTTATAAATAAACTTAAAGCTGACATTTGAGGATACGCATAAGACTGACCAAAATCCCATTTAAAAATGATCTTAGAAATATAACTCCAAAATTGTTCTAAAAAAGTTTTATCTAACCCTAATTGAATTCTTAATTGTTCTCGTTGTTGAAAAGTACTTTTATAACCTAACAAAGATATAACAGGATCTGAAAAAAATTTCATAGCACTAAAAATTAATATCGCAACAATTAAAAAAATTAATCCGACATAAAATAATTTTTTGACAAAATACTTGTGAAAAAACATTTAATCCAAGCTTTCTCCTTTAATCTATCACATAATTTTTTTAAAATTATAAAAAATTTTTATTTAAAAAATGTAGTGAATTTAAATTTTACGTAATTTAGTTATATCTAGTTCCCCGAGTATATTAATATTAAAATTTTCTATATTTTTACGCATAGCTATTTCAGAATATTTTTGGCAATACAAAGGAATAATAGCATATTGACGGAATAATAATTGATGAAAATTACGAACTTGCTGATCATAATCGGGGTCATTAGTATTCAATTTTAAATTATTTAAACCTTGAACAATTTCTTCGTTATCTGATAATTGATGCCAACGCATATATCCTCCTTTTTCTTTAGGACCAAAAAAATGATTAAGAATATAATAAGGAGTAATATCTTCTAAACTTTCTGAAATCATTAACATATCGAAATCGCCTTTTTCTCCTTGATTTACCAATTCATTCAATTCTCTAATTTCATGCTTAATATTAAAACCTTCTTTTTTCAAAAAATCAGTTATACGACTAGCATAACGATAAGAAATAGGAGATGTCGGATTAATGCTGAAAAAACTTATTTCTTTACTATTATTAAGATTTCGACTTACAACCGAATTATCAAAATTAGGTGCCTCTAAATAACCTATTATACGCGAATCTGACATACTATTAACTACTTGATAACGCTCTGGATCTTCGCCTAATTGTTCTAAAAATTGTTGTTTTTTAGCCGAAGATAATGTTTCGACAATGTTGTTACGTTCTTCAAGTGATAATTTTTGACAATTTAAAAACAAATATGTTATAGCTAATGTTTCTGGTTTTATAATTTTTAAATCAGAAGATCGAGATAAATCTTTAGATGAAATTTTATCAAGAACAAGAAAAGATATATCGATATCTCCTTTTTTAAGATGCATATTAATAGTTTGAGGATCCGGAACACAAGAAAATTTGATTTGTTCAATATTGCTATCGCTATAATCATCTTTTCTATAATAATCCATAAAACGATCTAATTGAATATTATTATTATCAAAATATTTTAACTGAAAAGGACCTAAACCAATTCGACGATTAGGATTATTATCGCTTTCAAAGAGAACAATAGGTATTTTACTTAAGTGATAATAATTTTGATAATTTAATGGATCTGAATTGTCTTTAAAAAGAATAAAAAAACGATTTATATCATTATTGTCTATTTTAATATCTTCAATAAAATTCGAGTGTTCACCACCCGTTTGTTTATCATACAGAACATTATTAAGAACATCTCGATTATTCAATACACGCCCATTATGAAATTTAATACCCGAAGATAAACAACATTGATAATATCCTGTAAATTTACCTTCTGTTATTTTTTCTGGCATAGCAGTTAAAAGACAAGATTTATATTCATGTTTTAAAACCTTATTTTCTTGAAAACAATATCCTTTGATTAAATATTCATGTAATAAATTCCTAATATAACTATTAACAACCGTATTAGCTCCTTGTCCCAAGATCCCAAAACCTTCTTGTACCGGAACTGTTGAACCTAAAGTCAAAATATGTTTATTTTGTTCATTGAAATTATTTCTATTTTTTTGATAATGTTTTATAATAATTAATAACATAATTACTATAAAAACGCTTATTATTAAAGTAAAAATTTTTTTATTTTGTATAATGCGAAAATTCATCAATAAAAATATACCTAAACTTCCTAATAAAATACTAATTAAAATAAAAATCATATTCTTTCTATAACCACTTCTATTCCTTCCAAAAATTTTCAAATATTTAACAACAAAATATTAATTATTATATCAATTATTTTATAATATAAACAATATAATAATATATTTATATAGGTTTTTTGAATTCATATTTATAAAATAAAACTTTTTGTCACTTTGTAATTATTATTATGTTATAAAAAATAAAAGATAAAACATTTATAAACAATTTATTTATATAAAATGCTTTTTTCATTATTTAAAACGTAATTTTATATTATCATAATAAATTCACATCTTTACTACAATAGGAATTCCTAATAATTTTAATCCTTCCTCCAAAACTATACAAATACTTTTGATTAATAAAATGAGACCTTGTTGTAACTCTATTTTAGAAGTTAAAATTTTTTCTTTTTCATATAAATGATTAGTATGTTGAGATAATTTCAATAAATAACGAGCCAAAAGACTAGGCATATTATTTTGAATAATTTTTTCTAAAATCCCAGGAAAATCATCTAACAATTTAACAATAATAAAATAATAATCTTTTTGGAAATAATTATTTAAAAATAACCAATTCAATTTATTGAATTCAATATTACATTTTATTTTAGAAATAATCGACTTTAAACGTACCAAAGTATATTGTAAATAAGGCCCTGTGTTTCCTTCAAACTTAATCATCTTTTCTAAATTAAAATCAATATTTAAATGACGATCGTTTTTTAAATCATTAAAAAAAATAGCACCAATAGCAATTTTTTCTGCTATTTTAGTTATATTTTTTTTTGATAAATTGTTATTTCTATTTGCAATAATTTTTTCAATCTTATTTCGAGCATGATTAATAATATCTATTAATTTATAATCTTGATGTTTTCGAGTAGAAATTTTGATTTTATTTAAACAAATTAAACCAAAATTAACATGTTGAATATCAAAATCATATCCCATTTGTTTCATAATTGCAATTAATTGTTGATAATGTAATTTTTGTTCATTACCTACCACATATAACATTTTCTGAAAATGAAATTTTTGAGCACGATATAGTAAACAAGCCATATCTCTCGTTAAATAAAGAGTACTACCGTTATCTTTTTGAATTAAAGCTGAAGGTATATCTTTTAAAGGAAAAATATAGGCTTTTTGATCAACAATAATTAATTTTTGTTGATATAAATTTTTAACTAAGCGCAAAGCTTTTTGGTGATAAAAAGATTCCCCTATATAAAAATCAAATGAAATACCCAATAATTTATAAATTTTTCGAAATTCTTTTAAAGAAATACGCCGAAAAAAACGCCATAATTTAAATATTTGTTCATCTTTTTCTTCTAATTTTTTAAAAATATTTTTAGCTTCCGAATGGAGAATATTATTAGTTTGTGCTCGTTTATGAAACAAAATATAAAGTTTTTGCAATTCATCAATAGGATTATTCAAAAGCAAATCTTTTTTACCCCATTTTTGATAAGCTAAAATCATTTGGCCAAATTGAGTCCCCCAATCGCCTAAATGATTAATACCAATAGTTATAAAACCTAACTTACGATAAATATTTTTTAAAGCATTACCAATAATAGTAGAACGTAAATGACCAATAGAAAAATTTTTCGCAATATTAGGAGAAGAATAATCTAAAATAACCACCTGATTGTTAATCGATTTTTGAGCATAATTTTCAGATAATTTATAAATGGAACTTAAAATTTGTTGACTAATGAAACCTCTTTGTAATCTAATATTTAAAAAACCATTAGCAAATTGAACTTCTGATACTTCTGTTAAATTTAATAAAATTTTTTTAAAATCATTAAAGATCTTTGATAAATCATTATTCCATTGTTTCTGATAGATAAATAAAGGCAAATAAAAATCCCACAATAAATCTTTATCATAATATTTTACTATAGACTTAATATTAAATTTGGCATTTAAAATATTAGTGATTTGGGTTTGCAATTTTTGCAAATACATAAAAAAATTCTCCTAATTTTTTTTGAAAAAATCATTTAAATTTAATATTAAAGTTAATATTATATTTGAAAAAAAGAAAATTATATTTAAAATATCCTCTATCAGGATAGTTTAAATATAATTAATTCTTCAATAAAAAATTACTCTAAAAACTGAATAAATTCCTTAAATTTTTGAGGCAAAGGAATATCAAATTGTAATCTTTTTCCTGTCCAAGGATGATTAAAATATAATTTTTTTGCGTGTAAAAGTTGAGACGAAACCGAATATTTTTTGGAATTATATAAATTATCCCCTATAATAGGATGTTTTAAATAACTTAAATGCACACGAATTTGATGAGTACGTCCTGTTTCTAGTTGAATTTCCAAAAGAGAATAATTATTAATTTTTTTTAAAGTAGTAAAGTGTGTAATAGCTATTTTACCTTGAGAGGCCACAGACATTTTCAAAGGATTACGATGATCTCTTTTAATAGGCAAAATTATAGTACCTGCTTGATCTAAAAAACCTTCAATTAAAGCATAATATATTCGTATAATACCTTTATTTTGTAATAATTGTTGCATTTTCTCAACCACTTCTATTGTTTTACCTACTAAAATCAAACCTGTAGTATCTTTATCTAAACGATGAATAATGCCCATGCGTTCGCTCAAAGGCATTTTAATAAAATCTTTAAGTTGATACAATAAACCATTAATTAAAGTAACACCACGAAAACTAACTGAAGGATGAACTATCAAATTAGCAGGTTTATTAATAACAGCTAAATATTGATCTTCATAAATAATTTCTAAATTCAAATTAATAGGAGATAAAAAATCAGATTTTTCAATTAATGTAGATAAATTTATTGTGACTATATCTTGACTCTTTAAAAGATTGCTCTTTTTAACTAAAGTATTATTCACTAACACTTGATAATGAGCAATTAATTTTTGAACTTGATTTTTAGTCAACCCAATTTTAATAGTAACAAAATCATCTAAACGAACTCCATTAAATTTTGTTTCCACAATAAATTTTTTGATCATAAAACCTAAGTCCTAAAAATAATAAATTCTTAATTATATTTATATAAATCTAACATTAATTTATAATAAATATTATTCTTAATTATTAGATTTTTTCGATAAATCTTCATTTTCAGTTTTTTTATTATCAGAAATATTATCAGAAGATTCATTATTATTGATAACATCAGAATTATTGAATTTATCATTAGAAGATTCTCCAAGAGTATCATTAGTGTCATTTTGATTTGATAAATCATCTACATTTTCATTAAATGCATCATGAGATATTTCTCCAGGAGTATCATTTTGATTTTGTAAATGCCCTAAATTTTCATTTTGTTCTTGATCAAACCAACTCAATTTACCTGTTAAATATATCTCTGCAACATCTTTAGTGACTAAAGTTTCTATTTTTAATAAATATTGAACCAAATTGTTTACAAAATTTTTATGCTTTAAAAGAGTTGTTTTAGCTAATTGATAACATTCATTAATAATATTTTTCACTTCTAAATCTATCTCCGAAGCCTTAGAATCTGAAAAATTTCTTTCAGATTGGCTAAATTGAACTAAACCTACTTTACTCATCCCATATTTAATTACCATTGTTCTAGCAATGTGACTAACATGATCGAAATCAGCATATGCTCCGTTAGAAATATCATCTAAAAAAATTTCTTCTGCAGCTCGACCACCTAAAGAAATCGCAATATCAATAATTAATTTTTTTCTTGACTTAAAATTAGAACTTTCGCTATCAGGAGAAATAATATTATATCCACCAACAGAACCTCTTGGAATAATAGTAATTTTACGAACTTTTTCGATATTATCTAAAACAACAGCTAAAACACCATGACCCGCTTCATGATATGCCACTAATGTTTTTTCTTTTTTAGATAAAAAATCTTTTTTACGTGTAGAGCCAATTAATATACGATCAATAGCCTCATTAACATCTTGAGGTTCTATAGTTAAACTACGACGACGTACCGCTAATAAAGCAGATTCATTTAAAACTCCTTCTAATTGAGCTCCGCTAAAACCAATAGTTTCTTCAGCAATTTCATTTAAATTAACTTCTGGACTAAAACGTTTATTTTTAGCATGTAATTCTAAAATAGCTCTACGATCTCTTGCGCTTGGTAAATTAATAGTAAAACGACGATCAAATCTACCAGGTCTTAAAATCGCTGAATCCAACAGTTCGGGTTTATTAGTAGCAGCTATAACAATAATTTCTGTATTCGAGTTAAAACCATCCAATTCTACTAATAATTGATTTAAAGTATTATCGTGTTCTGAATGATGACTACGAGTACCCCTTTTATGAGCTAAACTTTCTACTTCATCAATAAAAATAATACAAGGAGAATGCTGAGCAGCTTTTTGAAATAAATTACGCACACGAGAAGCCCCTACTCCTACATATTTTTCCACAAATTCCGATCCAGAAGTCGCAAAAAAAGCTACTCCCGCTTCTCCTGCTACAGCCTTAGCTAATAAAGTTTTTCCAGTACCAGGAGGTCCAGATAATAAAACCCCTTTAGGGATACGGGCCCCCATATCTTTATATTTTTGTGGATATTTAAGAAAATCAATAATTTCTTGCATCTCAATTTTCTCTTCAGAAAATCCAGCTATATTTTTAAAAGTAATATTGCTTAGTAAATCGACTTGATCTTTTTTACCAATATATTTTTCGCCCATTTGTTCAAAAAATTTATTAGTAGTAGATTTGAATAAAGAATATAATAAATAACAACTAATTAATGGCAAAATAAAACCAATAGCATCAACTAAAGGACCAAATCCTAAATAAGGAGGATCTGTATGAGGATTATCTAAAATTTTTTGATAAGAAGAATCATTTTGAGACTTGTCTGCAATGATATCGATAATTTTGTGATAAATTTTGTCAGATACAGAATAATAGGTGATTATTTTTTCTTTACCTACAATATTATCAGAAGTATCTAACATTTTAACTTGTAAATCATATAAAGCCGGTATACTACGAACTATTTTTGGTTTAATTTCTTTAATTTGAACATTCTTTTTCGGATTTTCTAAAACATTTATCAATTCCATAACATGATTAGGTTGTTTCATAATTTGGTCAAATATATTATGCATAGACATAATTACTCCCAAAAATCCTATAAGACCTATTAAATGCCAAATAGTAATATGTTGAAAATATTTTTTGTAAAAATCGATCATAATTTATTATTCCTTTTTTATAAAATTTTTATATTATGTCTCAAGAATGATTTTTAATAATAATTAATTTTTAATTATATCTGTTCCTAAATATTTTTGTAAAACTGTAGGCACAATAACATTACCATCTTGATTTTGGTAATTTTCTAAAATCGCTGCCATGGTTCTACCTATAGCTAAAGCCGAACCATTTAAAGTATGTACCAATTTACCTTTATCTTGTAAATGCGTTTTAAACTTAATATTAGCTCTACGTGATTGAAAATCTTCCGCATTGCTAATAGAAGCTATTTCACAATACTTTTGTTGACTAGGTAGCCATACTTCGATATCATAAGTTTTACTCATACTAAAACCTAAATCACCAGTGGATAACATCATAATACGATAAGGTAATTGTAATTTATCTAAAATAACAGTAGCATCTTTTAACATATTATCCAAAACCATATAAGATGTTTCTGGTTCTACAAATTGAATTAATTCAACTTTATTAAATTGTTTCTGTCTCCAAATTCCTTTAGTATTTTTACCAGAAGATCCTGCTTCCTCGCGAAAACAAGTAGTGTAACTAACATATTTAATAGGTAATTTTTTAATATCTAAAATTTCTTGACGATGCAAATTAATAGTAGGAACTTCAGCTGTCGGATTTAAATACCAATTATACTTATTTGATTGTAATTTAAAAACATCTTGAGAAAATTTAGGCAATTGACCTGTAGCGAACATAGATTGTTGATTCACTATAAAAGGCGGTATTACTTCAAAATATTTATTAGACACATGAGTATCTATCATAAAATTAATTAAAGATCTTTCCAAACAAGCTCCTAATCCTTTTAAAACGACAAATTTACTACCAACAATTTTAGAAGCTTTTTGAAAATCTAAAATATTCAAACTTACCCCTAATTGAAGATGATCTTTGATAACAAAATCATAGCAACGAGGTTCAATAATAGAACGATATACCTCTATATTATCAGCTTCACTCTCTCCCATTGGAACACTTTCGTGAGGAATATTAGGTAAGCAATACAAAATATTCCTAAATTTTTCTTCAATTATCTTCAAACTATTTTGTAATTTGTTTAAATTTTCTTCATGATGGGTATTATCATCTAGAATACTTTCTGAATTTTGATGAATCAATGATCTATTGCTTTTTAGACGAGAAGATTGATTCTTAAAATATTTTATACTTTCAATTTTTTGTAAAAGTTGATTTTTAGATTTATATAAAATAATTAATGTGTCCAATAAATCTTCATTAACAAATCGATTTTTCAATTTATTCTTCACTAGGTCTATATTTTTAAGTATAAATTTGATATCCAACACGACTTATAAAACCTCTTTGTGCTATCGATTAATTAAATAAATTTTTTTTAATAAAAATTTAATTTTTTTTCATAAACAAAGATATAAATTAACTAATGGATATATTATTCAAAGTAATAGCAGCATTTCTTTTTTTTCTGTTTACATAATTTCCTGCATAAATACCTTTAGATAAACCTTTATCTAATTTTTTGCAAACTATACTATAATATACAGAAGCTTCACGAAAATCTTTAGCATTTTTTAATTTCTTAAAATAAGTTTTAGTAGATGATTTGAAATCATTATTACGTAATCTACGTTTATTATTAGTAATAATTCTTTTTTTTTGTTGTTTAATATTTGCCATTTACATAAATTCCTTTTTTAAATTTAGATTATTTAAATATTTTTTTCATTATTAAAATTATAAAATTTTTTTCGAATTGAAAAAACGTCTATGCTACATTATATATTAATAACATTCGTTTTTTATTAGTTTTTGTTTCAATATTTATATAAAATCATTAAATTTTATTAAAAATATCTCTCCAGATAAAAGAGAAAAATATAATTAATTTTTTTATCTAGGATTATTTTTAGTAAAAAAAATATACTAATGAAAATATTAAATTTAAATTTAACAAAAACATATTTCAACGTATACATATCCTATTATAACATCATTAGATATTTATTATTGAATTAAAGAAAAAAATTTGTTAGAATAAAAATGAAAAATTTATTAAAATAAATAAATTTAATTATATAAGTTTATATTAAGAAATTTATTTATAAAATTAATGATAAGGAGATACACAAGGTAGTATGTCATCAATACTTAAAGATTTATTATCTATTCCAACAATTTTAGATTTAGATAAAAGATTACCTAAATCTGATTTATGGGATTGCAAAGATTATTATTTACTTATCATGGATTTACCAGGTTTTACTAAAGAACAAGTGAAAATTTCCGTTAATGACGGCCGTTTAACTATTGAAGCAGATAATCGTTGTCCACAAACAAAAAAATCACAATCTGTAAATAAAAATGATTCTACCAAAGAAAACAATTCCTCAAATGATTTTTGTTGCTCAATGGATAATTGTTCTGATTGCGAAATATTATATCAAGAAAGATTTTATGGCAAAATAGAACGCACCTTTAATTATAACTTTATACACTTAACTAGTGTAAAAGATATTGAAGGTAAATTAGAAAACGGATTGTTAACACTGAAAATTAGTAAAAAAACACAAATCCAACCAAGTCAAGAATTTGTACAATTAAAATAATTTATATAAAAAAATAAAACAAAAAAACAAAAAAAATTCAAAAATTGACGTTTTTGAATTTTTTTATTTTTTTATATAAAATTTTTTTATTTCAAATTAATTAATTTAAACAAATTCTTTTAAAATTTTTTTTGTATACATTAATTCGTCTCTATGTTTTAAATCTTGACGTTTATCATATTTTTTTTTACCACGAGCTAAAGCAATTTCTAACTTAAACAAATTACGTTGATTAAATATTTTAACAGGAATTAAAACAAAACTATGAGTTTTTATTTTATTTTTAATTTGTAAAATTTCTTTTTTTTTAAGTAAAAGTTTCTTTTTTCTATTATTGATATAATCAAAATCATTACTACAAGAATATTTAGTAATTTTCATATTAATCACAAATAATTCATTATTATCAAAACAAACATAAGAATTATCTAAATGAACTTGACCTAAACGAATAGATTTCACTTCATTACCTAAAAGTTGAATACCAGCCAAATACTTTTTATCCAAAAAATAATCATAATTAGCTTTTTTATTAAAAATAATTTTTTGTTTCATAAAATACCTAAAAAATATCACTTATCGAAATTTAACCAAAAAATCTCCAATTATTAAAAAAATTATATAAATGAATTTATATTTTTTTATATTATTATATACAAAATTCAATATTTGAAACCATATATTCGTTATATATAAATTATCAATAATATTTCAATAAAATTTTTATATATTTTTATTCAGAAATAAATATCAAAGATAAACAAATTACTTTTGTTATCTTTTCCTATATTTTAACAAGGCTTTTTCAACAATGGATACTGCTTCTTGAAAATCTTCTATTTGTTGAATTTTAATAACTTTCTGTTCTAAATCTTTATAATGTAACAAAAAATGTTCTATTTCTGATAATAAAAATTTTGGTATATCTGATAAATTCACATATTTTTGAAACATCAAATCTTTTACAGGAACAGCAATAATTTTATCATCTTGTTGACCATTATCTAACATACGAATAACCCCAATAGGACGACATTCAACTAATGTCATTGGATCTAAAATTTCTTGAGTTAAAACGAAAACATCTAAAGGATCATTATCGTCGCATAAAGTTAAAGGAATAAAACCATAATTAGCTGGATAAACAAAAGCTGTGTTTAAATAACGATCTAAAATTAAATAACCAGTTTCTTTATCTAATTCATATTTTTTTTTACTACCACGAACAATTTCTATAAAAACTAAAAAATTATGACCTGATAATCTATCAGAACTAATCAAATTAAAGTTATTATCCATTCAATACCTACCATTTTAACATTAATAACATCGATTAATTATAATTTTATTTATTATTTACTCAAGCCAAACGCGCATTAAAAAAAGCTTTTTTATGTATTGATAAAGTTTTATTATATAAAACATTAATATTTAAATGATGAAAAAAAGAATTATAAAAAATTTTTTGTTTTTTATCTGTTCTTAAAATTAATAAATGATCAATAAGTTTAATTTGTTCAATATTATTTTCATCTTGAAAAATTTCATAAAAATTTAAATAAAAATCACTTAATTGTTCATTTTTTTCTAACTTGAATAAAAAACCTAAAGTCTTATGTCCTGCATCATTTTTAATATCCAAATTCATTTCATATAAAGGTTTTATACGTTGAGTATTAATCGAATAATTAACTTCAAAAAGACTTGGAATAAATACGCGACTAAAACTTAATAAGACATTAAATAACAAATTACGATCTAATTCATCAATATCACTTAATTCATGAATTTTTTCTAATAACTTATTAATAGACACTTTCATCGATTCTTCATCGGAATCAGAAATTTCCATTAAATGTTGAATATAAATAACTAAATGTTTTCGGAAATTATCTACATCAAAATTTTCATCTCTAAGATTAATAATTTCATGAATTAATTCTAAAACCGAATAACCTTTAACTTGACAATTACAAAACGAAATATTAACAGAAATTGCTTTATCTAAATCTTGAGAAGGTAAATAAAAATAACCTAAATTAGGATTTTTTTTTAATAAACGATAAAAATCTAAAGCTACCAACGAAACTTTTTCATATTTATCATCGATAAATTCTTCTTTAATGCCTGATAAATTTAAACACTTAAATAAACAATTTATCTTAGATAAATTAGCATCAAAAGTACCAAATAAAATTTGTTTAAAATTAAACCATTCAAAAAAAGAAGCACACGGAACAGTTCTAACATTTTTTAAAGCATAAAACAATCTCATTCGTTTAGAAAAAAAAGAACCTAAATCATGTTTACAACTAAGTAAAAAAAATTGATTAGGCAAAGACTTGTCATGAGATAATAGAGAAATTTCCATTTCAGCTTTATTATTATCTGTAGATATTTCGGTTTCATCGACATTTTGATTAGCTAAAAAAGGTTTTAAATTAGGAAAATTTTTAAGTTCTGATTTATCCAAAAATGTTGTTAATTCAATAGTTTCTAAAGGTTCTGATGATTTTTCCATCGCTTTAACAAACAAAAATTTAATATTAATAATTAATAATATTGAAACTAAAAATAATATAAATTTACAAAATAAATATTTATTATTATTTTGATTCAAAAAAAATATTTTTGACTTCAAATTTAATTTTAGACTCTCTTCTAATCAAAAATAAAATTATTATGGCGGCTCCGGGCAGAATCGAACTGCCGACACGAGGCTCTTCAGGCCACTGCTCTACCGACTGAGCTACAGAGCCAAAATTGGCGGTCCGAACGGGAATTGAACCCGCGATCTCCTGCGTGACAGGCAAGCATGTTAACCACTACACCATCGGACCATTGGTTGCGGGAGTAGGATTCGAACCTACGACCTTCGGATTATGAGCCCGACGAGCTACCAAACTGCTCTATCCCGCGATCTTTAAATAATACAAATAATTGGCGGAGGAAGAGGGATTTGAACCCCCGCGTCTTTGTAGACCTTCCAGTTTTCAAGACTGGCCCCTTCAACCGGACTTGGGTATTCCTCCAAAATATACTTTGGTGGACCCGGTAGGATTCGAACCTACGACCAACCGGTTATGAGCCGGTGGCTCTGACCAGCTGAGCTACAGGTCCATACTCATATCATTAAATATCAAATTTAATGGTAGCGGTAAAGGGATTTGAACCCCTGACCTCACGGGTATGAACCGAGTGCTCTAGCCAACTGAGCTATACCGCCTTTAAAACATTATTAGTTTGAATAAATTTCCAAAAATTTTTGGTGGAGCTTAGCGGATTCGAACCGCTGACCTCCTGTGTGCAAAACAGGCGCTCTACCAACTGAGCTAAAACCCCTTTTTTTTATGGTACCCAAAGCCGGACTTGAACCGGCACGACATAAAGTCATGGGATTTTAAGTCCCACGTGTCTACCTATTCCACCATTCGGGCCCTCAAAAATGTATTGTATTTTGTGAATTAATTATAATAATTATTAAATGGTGTCCCGTAAAGGATTCGAACCTTTGACACCTTGATTAAAAGTCAAGTGCTCTACCAACTGAGCTAACGGGACATTTTTTTATTTTGGTGCCAAAAGCAGGAATCGAACCCGCAACCTACTGAATCGAGATAGAATTAACACGTTTAATCATTTTTTTAAAATAGATTTATTATATTAAGCCTCTCACACCACCGGACAAGCTAGTTTCCCAGCATCCGGCGATTATTTAAGTGATAATTTGATTTAGCCTAAAAATTTATAATTTCTTGAGTTTTTCTCCATCTAGATAGATCAAAACTCTTTATCCATTTAATATTATTTTACAACAATAATTTTTAAATAAAACTAAAACATTATTTAAAAATTTGCTAAACCTTCACAAAAATTTCCTCTTTCGCCTTGTACCAAGCTTTCCTTGGCTCCTTGGTGAGTCAGTTTAACCAAATATTCCAACTTGATTCTTAAATTTCTCACGACTACTATGATTCTGCTTTTTCCTTGCGAAAATATTGCTATTCTCGTTTAGGATGATAAAAGTTATTCTAAATATTTACCTATGATTTTAGGTGAGGTAACCAATACTTTTTTGTTGATTATATTAATTATAAAAATAAATATACAACATTATTAAAGATTGGTGGGTTCTGAGTTAAGTAAATGATAATATCTATACACCTTGTAATAGATCCGTGTATAAATTGCCTCAGATTTATCGGGATTTATACAGTTTTACCGATAAGTGACTGAATTACTCCGCTTTTCCTCTTAGTCTCGTTTCAGAGATTATCCATAATCATATCAGCTCGCGTAATCATATTAACTAAACTGATTCGTCTCAATACACTTTGATATCTTGCTATAATTTTGTGTTCTTTCGTTCTCAAAACCAGATATCAGCTGCCGTTTCATTATCACAAAAACGTGTAATTGGTTAAATTACTTAATATTCAGACCTCTTTTTCGCCCTTACAAGTCAGTTGCTCTACCAATTGAGCTATTTTGGCACAAATATCAATTATTATAACAGGGAAGCTTTTTTGGTTTGGTAGAGAATGAGGGGATCGAACCCCCGACCTCCTGCTTGTAAGGCAGATGCTCTCCCAGCTGAGCTAATTCTCTACTACAAATAATTCCGGGCAAACCCCTATCTTGGCAA